>DASYBP010000619.1:0-7720 GCA_036500715.1 Rhodopila sp. | reverse complement strand
CCGCGGCCGCGGAGGGTCAGCCGCTGTATCGCTACCTCGGCGGTCCCGACGCCACGTTGATCCCACTGCCGCAGATCCAGATATTCGGCGGCGGCGCCCATGCCGGACGGCGCGTGGACATTCAGGATTGCATGGTCATGTGTCCGGCCGCCGAGTCCTTTGCCCAGGCGCTGGACTGGACGGCGGAAGTCTATCGCGTCGCCGGGCAGCTGATGGAATCGGCGGGCGGCCTGGTTGGCATCGCCGACGAGGGCGGGTGGTGGCCGGCGTTTGCCACCAATGAGCAAGCGCTGGACACGCTGGTGGCCGCGATCGAGAAGGCCGGATTTCGGCCGGGCGAGCAGATCGGCATCGCGCTGGACATCGCCGCCTCGGATTTTCGCGTGGACGGGCGCTACAAAATGGTGCTGGACGGCGCGGAACTGACAACCGAAGCGATGATCGGACTGCTCACAGGCTGGATCGGCCGCTATCCGATCCTGTCGATCGAGGATCCGCTGGCGGAGGACGATCTGGAAGGAATCATTGCCTTCTCGCGAGCGGTCGGCGAGAAAGTACAGATCGTCGGGGACGATTTTATCGTCAGTGATGCGGATCTGCTGCGCGATGCGGCCGAGAAAAAGGCGGCGAATGCCGTGCTGCTGAAGCCCAACCAGCGGGGAACCCTGACGGAGACCTTTGATACAAGGCGCGCGGCGGCGGACTGCGGATACGCGACCATTGTTTCGGCCCGGTCCGGCGAGACGGAGGACGTGACTATCGCGCACCTTGCTGTCGGTTGGGGTGCCGGACAGTTGAAGGTGGGAAGCTTCGCCCGCGGTGAGCGGATGGCGAAGTGGAACGAGATGCTGCGGATCGAAGAGGCACTCGGCGGCAAGGCCCGGTTTGCCGGGGGATCGGTCTTGGGACGCTCGCGGCCTTGAAGGTCGTCTTTCATGCTGCGGCGGGTCCTGATCTCGCCGGGCGATTGAAGCGGCTGCCGGGCCTGGATGTATTTGTTGTCCCGGAGGACGCGCCAGACCTGCTGTTCCAGATGCTGCCTGATTGCGACGTGCTGTGGCACGTGCTGCAGCGCTGCACCGCGGAGATGATCGCGGGGGCGCCCCGGTTGAAGCTGATCCAGAAGATCGGCGTCGGGGTAAACACGATCGACCTGGAGGCGGCGCAGCGACGGGGCGTACCGGTGTGCAATCTGCCCGGCACCAATGCTCGGGCGGTGGCGGAGTTGACGTTGGGCCTGATGCTGGCGGTGCTGCGGCGCATTCCGGCGTTCGATCGGGGGCTGCGGACCGGCCTCTGGACCGACACGCTTCTGCAGGACGGTGTCGGCGAACTCGGCGGCCGAACCGTCGGGCTTGTCGGTTTTGGCTCGATTCCTCGCATTCTGGCGCCGATCCTGGCGGCGATGGGCTGTTCGGTGTTGTACACGGCGCGTCGCCCTGCGAGCGAAGCGGTCGCGTCGTACCGGCCGCTTGGCCGGCTGCTGGCCGAGGCCGATGTGGTCAGCCTGCATCTGCCGCTGGGGCCGGAAACGGCGCACTTGATCGACGCCGCGGCGCTGGCATCAATGCGACCGGGGGCGATCCTGATCAATACTGGACGCGGCTGCCTGGTGGATCAGGCGGCCCTCGTGGCGGCGCTGGCGTCGGGACACCTCGGCGGCGCGGGCCTCGATGTATTCCCGATCGAGCCGCTGCCGCCCGGCGATCCGCTGCTGGGTTTGTCCAATGTGGTCATCACGCCGCATATTGCCTGGCTAACGACGGGAACATTCGATCGCAGCTTCGCGGTGGCGGCCGAGAACTGCCGACGGATTGAAGCCGGGGAACCCCTGCTGCATCAGGTCGCCTAGCATCAGACTGCCGCGCCGGGCGGAAAAAGTCATGATGGATGCTTGACCCCCGGCGGGTTGTTGCGCATTTTCTGGCTATCAGCGGCCCCATTGACCAGGGTGCCCCTTAAGGATCAGGCCGATGGCAAAGTCGAACACCGTTCAGATCAGGCTCGTGTCCACCGCGGATACCGGCTTCTTCTATGTGACGAAAAAGAATGCACGCGCGCAGACCACGAAGCTGGAGCTGAACAAGTACGACCCCGTGGTGCGGAAGCACGTGCCGTTCAAGGAAGCCAAGATCAAGTAAAAGACGCGGCGAGCGCGACCCCGACTCGGTGCCGCCCGTCGCGCTTGGCGTCATAGAGAATGGCATCGGCCGCGCAGCTGGTCTCCGAGACGCCGGCAATGGGCGGCGTTGCGGCGTCGTCCTTGCCGGCGGCGACACTCTAGTCGTCCATATAGGGCACGAGGAAAAGGTGCGGCTGCAGCCCGAAAATCGCGACGGGAACTGATCTGATAATATTCGGCCGTGAGCCTCGCTTCGAGCAAGCGCGAGTTGGCAGGCACATCGTCCACGATCAGAATCCGCGTGGTCATTCTATGCCCAAAATCCGATCTCGCCTTATTCGACCGAGACACGGCGTGATTTGTGCAGTTTATGATCGACAGGCGTAGGGATCAAACGAGTTCACTGGCCGCTTCCAAGGCCCGACGGGTGCCGCGCGTCGCGTCGCACTAGCGCGGCAGGAACTGTGTCTTGCCGAACATTATCTCTCGTTCCTCATCGGTCATGTAACCTCGTTTCTTCTTTTCGGCCAAGACTTCAACGCCGCGCTCCACGGCGGGACGAGCGGCCACCGTGTCGTGCCAGCGTTTCAGGTTGGGATAGTCCGCGAGATCGATGTTGCGGCGATCCGGATTCCGGACCCAAGGAAAGTTCATGATATCGGCCATCGAATATTCATCGCCGGCCAAATACTCGGCCTCTCCGAGCCGTTTATTGAGAACGCGATGCAGACGTTTGACTTCGTTGGTGTAACGCTCGATCGCGTAGGGAATTTTTTGCACCGCATAGTTCGCGAAATGATTGTACTGTCCGAACATTGGTCCTGTACCGCCCATCTGGAACATCATCCACTGCAGGCAGATGTAACGGCCGACCGGATCGGCCGGGATCAGCCTGCCGCCAGTCTTCTCTGACAGGTAAATCAGGATCGCCCCCGACTCGAACAGCGTCAGCGGCTTGCCACCGGGTCCATCTGGATCGACGATCGCGGGAATGCGATGATTCGGGGTGATCGCGAGGAATTCCGGCCTGAACTGGTCGCCCTTGCCGATGTCGATCGGTTTGACCTTGTAGGGCAGACCGAGTTCTTCCAGCGCGATATGCACCTTATGACCATTCGGTGTCGGCCAGGTCCAGACCTGGATCATTTTTGTGCGCTCCCTGGTTGCCTTGTTAACGGCAACCATCGCGCTTCAGCGTGGGAACGTCAAAGGCGGGTCTGGATCAGGTTTGTCGTTCGGCGATCAACTGCTTGATGGCACCGATTGCCTTAGCCGGGTTCAGTCCTTTCGGGCAGGTGTCGGTGCAGTTCATGATGGTATGGCAGCGGTAGAGCTTGAATGGATCCTCGAGCTCATCCAGTCGCTCTCCCGTCCCCTCGTCGCGAGAGTCCGCGATCCAGCGGTACGCCTGCAACAGCACGGCCGGCCCCAGGTAGCGGTCGCTGTTCCACCAGTAGCTTGGGCAGGCGGTCGAGCAGCAGAAGCATAAGATGCATTCCCACAAGCCGTCGATCTTGGCCCGCTCAGTCTTGCTCTGCCGCCGTTCGGCATCCGGTGGGGCGGGCGTTTCAGTCTGCATCCACGGCTTGATCGAGCGGTATTGCGCGTAGAGCTGTGACAGATCGGGCACCAGGTCCTTTACCACCGGCATGTGCGGAAGCGGGTAGATTCTGACGGCGCCGTTCACATCGGCGATCGGCTTCAGACATGCGAGCGTATTGCCGCCATCGATGTTCATGGCGCAAGAGCCGCAAATACCCTCGCGGCAGGAGCGGCGGAAGGTCAGCGTCGGATCGACCTCATTCTTGATCTTGATCAGGGCGTCGAGGACCATCGGGCCGCAAGCGTCGAGGTCGATTTCGTAGCTGTCGGTGCGCGGGTTCTTCCCGTCGTCGGGGTTCCAGCGATAGATCTTGAATTCCCGGACGCGCTTGGCACCGGCCGGCGCCTTGTAGGTGTGTCCCAGCCCGATGCGGCTGTTCCGGGGGAGATTGAAAGCCACCATCCTGATGAGATCCTCAGTAAACTCGCTTCTTCGGCGGGAAGACCGACACTTCGTTCGTCAGTGTCTGCATCTTCACCGGCCGGTAATCGAGCTTCACGTCGCCGTTATCGTCGCACCAGGCAAGGCTGTGCTTCATCCAGTTCTGATCGTCGCGATCCGGATAATCATCGTTGGCGTGCGCACCGCGGCTTTCGGTCCGGGCCTCGGCGGACGCGATCGTCGTCATCGCGCTGCCCATCAGGTTGTGCAGTTCCAGCGCCTCCATCAGGTCGCTGTTCCACACCAGGCTGCGGTCGGACACGGACAGGTCAGGCATGCCGCTCCAGAGCTTTTTCATCTTTTCCACGCCTTCGGCCATACTCTTGGCGGTGCGGAAAACAGCAGCATGTGCCTGCATCGAGCGCTGCATTTCCAGCCGCAGCGCGGCGACGCTGGTGCCGCCCTTGGCATAGCGGGTACGGTCGAAGCGGTCGAGCGAGGCCTCGCCGGCCTTCGGCGGCAGTGTCGGCTGACCGGCCCCGGGCTTGATCGTTTCGGAAGCGCGGTGCGCGGCGGCGCGTCCGAAGACGATGAGATCGAGCAGGGAGTTTGTCCCCAGCCGGTTGGCGCCATGCACGGATACGCAGGCCGCCTCGCCGACCGCCATCAAGCCGCGGACCGTCGCGTCCGGGTCGTCCCTGGTCGGTCGCACCACTTCTGCATGCACACTCGTCGGGATGCCGCCCATGTTGTAGTGGACGGTTGGCAGCACCGGGATCGGCTCCTTGGTCACGTCCACACCGGCGAACACTTTCGCGGTCTCGGAGATGCCGGGCAGGCGTTCGTGCAGCAGCTCGGCACCGAGATGCTCCAGGTGAAGCATGATGTGGTCCTTGTTCGGGCCATAGCCGCGACCGGCGTTGATTTCCATGGTCATCGAGCGTGACACGACGTCGCGGCTCGCAAGGTCCTTGGCGGTCGGCGCGTAGCGTTCCATGAACCGCTCACCTTCGGCGTTGGTCATGTAGCCGCCCTCCCCACGGGCGCCCTCGGTGATCAGACAGCCGGCGGGGAAGATGCCGGTAGGATGGAACTGGACGAACTCCATGTCTTGTGCGGGCAGGCCCGCGCGCAGCACCATGCCCGTCCCGTCGCCGGTGCAGGTATGCGCTGATGTGCAGGACAGGTAGGTGCGTCCGTAGCCACCGGTCGCCAATACAACGGTCTGGGCGCGGAAGCGGTGGATGCTGCCGTCTTCCAGGTTCCAGGCGATGACCCCGCGGCACGCACCTTCCTCATCCACGATCAGGTCCAGCGCGAAATACTCGACGAAGAACTCCGCGTTGTGCTTCAGCGATTGCTGGTACAGCGTGTGCAGAATGGCATGCCCGGTGCGGTCGGCGGCGGCGCAGGCGCGCATCGCCGGCTCCTTGCCGTATTCCTTCATATGGCCGCCGAACGGACGCTGGTAGATACGTCCGTCGTCGGTCCGACTGAACGGCACGCCGTAATGCTCCAGCTCGTAGACCGCCGGGATGGCTTCGCGGCACATGTATTCGATGGCGTCCTGGTCACCCAGCCAGTCTGACCCCTTCACCGTGTCATACATGTGCCAGCGCCAGTGGTCCTCGCCCATGTTGCCGAGAGCGGCACCGATGCCGCCCTGGGCGGCGACGGTATGGCTGCGGGTTGGAAACACCTTGGTGATGCAGGCGGTGTTCAAGCCTGAGGCGCCCATGCCCAAGGTCGCGCGCAGACCGGATCCGCCGGCGCCGACGACGACGACGTCATAGGTGTGGTCTATCACGTTGTAGGCCCGTGAGGAGGGCATCGTGATCGCGTTCATTATCTTAATTTCTTCCTTCCGAAGTCCGCGTCACGCCCGAGGCGTGCTGCTCGCACGACGGAGATGATCCACAGTATGGCGGACTTCGGAACCACCACACTAGAGCCCGATCTTCAGGACGCACACGATACAAAGCAACGCCAGAACGGCGCATGCACCTTTAACGATAAGAACCGACCAAAGCTTGATCAGCGGCTGGTGCACATAGTCATCCAGAACGGTTTGCGCACCCAGGCTGAGGTGATGAAATGTGGTACCGATCAGCAGCAGCATGAGCACCATGGACACCGGCGACGACAGCCAGTCGATCATCGCCTGGTGAGGTGCGCCGACGCGATGCAGCAGCGAGACGACAAACCAGATCGTGAGCGGAATCAGAGCCACGGCTTCGACACGCTCGATCCACCAGTGATGGAATCCGGCATGCGCCGATCCCAGGCCACGGGCCCTGCCCAGCGGCGTCCGCAGAATGTCTACTTCAGGGGTTTCCGCCATGGTCGGTCCTTACCAGGCGACCAGCCCGATGATCCACACCAGGACGGAACTGACGGCGGTCGCTATGATCACGCCCCAGGAGGCGAGTGTGTATTCCTGCTGTTCGAACCCCAGCCCGATATCCCAGGCCAGATGGCGGATGCCGTTGAAGAAATGGTAGAACAGCGCCACGGTCCAGCCGAACAGGCAGAAAAGTCCGAACGGCGAGCCAATGAACCATTGCACTCTGTCGAAGGCGTCATCAGAGGTGGCGGCAGCGACGAGCCACCAGGTCATCAACAACGTGCCGACGCCGACCGCACAGCCGGTTACACGATGCAGGATCGAGGTCGCCATGGTGACGGGCCAGCGATAAATCTGCAAGTGCGGCGATAACGGGCGACGCACCAATTTACCTTCCGTGTTCCGCGCGATCATCAGCGCGTCGCCAACGTCTGTCACGCATCGCTCCAATTCTACCGGCGCCTTGTTCAGCCTGAGCGTGGCTCCGTCGGGGTGATTAGCCTCCCGACAATAGCGGGTCAACGCGCAGGCCGGTCTGAGATCGAACAACCGATTTTGGGCGCGGGGCTAACGCACCAGGGCGGCGGCTATGCGTTCGCGCGTCAGCGGCATCTCGCGGATGCGAACGCCGAGTGCGTGGGCAACCGCATTGCCGATCGCTGCAGCGCTGGGACCGAAGGTGCACTCGCCCATGCCAAGGCTGGGCTGGTCGGGATTCTGCACGACGATCGCCTCGATTTCCGGTACCTCGGAGAACGTCGTGATGGGATACTGCTGCCAGTTTAGGGAAGTGATTCCGTCGGCGTCGAGGGTGACCTGCTCCTTCAAGGTCATGCTGGCGGCATGGACGATCCCGCCCTCCAGCTGATTGCGCGCGCCGTCGGGATTGATCACCAGCCCCGCGTCGGCCGCGCACCAGACCCGGCGCAGGGTGATGTCCATATCCACGTCCAATTCCACAGCGACGCACGCATAGGCGGCCTTGTTCTTGTAGCGGCTCCAGCCCAAGCCCAGCCCATGCCCGCTCCCGGCCGGCCCACGCGACGCCCAGCCGCACCGCTCCGCCACGTTCTCGACCAGATAGCGCGCCCGCTTATCGGACAGCAGCGACAGCCGGTAGGCAACGGGATCGACGCCGGCCCGCTCCGCTAGTTCGTCGATGAAGCACTCCAGGGCGAACACGTTCGGCAAAGCCCCCAACCCGCGAAGCGAGGAGGTCCGCACCGGCGTCGTCAGTGCCAGGTGATGGAGCACCCGCTTGGCCGGGATG
>DASYBP010000618.1:0-13590 GCA_036500715.1 Rhodopila sp. | reverse complement strand
ATCTGCCCGGACGTGTCGGGGTCCGCATTCTGGCACCAGCGGCCAATGGGAAACCGGTGCTCGATATCGCCTGCAACGCCGGGGAGCGAATGTTCGCCGGCAGCGCGATCAAGACATTCATTCTGGCAGAGGCATTGCGTCAGGCGGATACGCCCGATGTGGTGAAGACGATCAGCCAGACTCAACTGACGTTGGACGCCAGCGTGTGGTCGGCCGACAGCCAGATGTTCAATCCGCCCAATCTGATCGGAAAAGTATCGCAGCGGACGGCGCTGGAAGCGATGATCATGCACAGCGACAACACGGCGACCGACATGAGCATCAAGCACACCGGTCCGGACAAGGTGCGGGCGTTCATTGCCTCCGCTGGGTTGCGGCAGACCGCCGTTCCGGACAGCACGCGGAGTTTCTTCGGCTATCTGCTGGGGACGAAGGACTATCGGGCCTTCACCTGGGCGGACCTGCAGGCGGCGGCGGCCGCGCCGATGGTCAATCCACCGCTGAACGATGTCGCGACGCTGGCATCGTCGGCCGATGATTTCGTTTCATACTATTCGCGAGCGCTGCAGGGTGATTTCTTCAAGCAGGCGGCGACGTTGAATGAGTTCAGGCGCATTCTTTCCCTGGGCGATGCGATCTGGCTGGTGCCGCTGCCGCTGGGTGTCAGTGCGTTCGTTAAAGGCGGCAGTATTGACGTGCCGGGGTTTCACTGCCTGTGCGTGCCGGGTGGCATGTTCTTCGCCAGGCGCTGGGTGTATTTCGCGTTGACCATCAACTGGGACGCCAAGACGGAGACCGACCCGAAGACCGTCGACGCCTTTATCGGCGCGGCCCGCCAGGCGCTGACCCTGGTGGTCAACGCTCTGGCAGTGTAGGCGCTTCAGTTGATGAGATTGTAGAACCTTGCGGCGTTTTCGCAGGTGATCTTGTGCACCTGCTCCGCCGTCAGGCCCTTGAACTGCTGTTCGATGTATTTGTCGGACTCGGGCCAGATGCCGTCGGTGTGTGGGTAATCGGAACCCCACATCAGGGTGTCCTCGTTCATCAGGTTGTTGGTGTTCAGCAGCTTCGGCCCGATCGGATCGAACTGGAATGTGGCCTTGCACTGGCGCTGCCAGTACTCGGACGGCTTCAGCTTCATCAGGTCGCGGAAGCGATCCTCGAACTCGAAATCCATGCGGTCGAGGGCATAGGGGATCCAGCCGATGCCGCTTTCGCCGAAGGAGACCCTGAGGTGCGGATAGCGTTCGAACACGCCGGCGCCCATCATGGCGGCGAGAATGTGAATGAGGCCCATCTGAAAGGCGGAGACCCCGGTGAACATGGCGGCGCGACGAACTTTGGCGGAGTCCACCTCCTTCGCGCGTGGCGGGGTAGTGGGGAAGGTATGGAAGTGCAACGGAAGCTGGACGTCGCTGACGGCCTGCCACAGCGGTTCCCAGCACGGGTGCCACATTGGCTCCATGTCCCACGAGCAGGAGAGTTCCAACCCGCGCAGACCCATCTTGGCGCAGCGGTAGACTTCGGCGGCGGCGTGTTCAACGTTGCCGTACGGCAGGCAAGCCAGACCGATGTGGCGGTCCGGATAGTGGCCGCAGAAGTCCGTCAGCCAGTCGTTGTATATCCTGAACATTTCGGTTGCGGCCTCGTTGTCCTGCATTTTCGATGCAGACCCGAGGATGCCGAAGATGACCTCGGCGTCGACGCCGTCGCGGTCCATTTCCTTGACGCGCAGGTGCGGGTCGCTGGGCCGCTGGATGCCCTTCTTGCCGTCCTCGAACATGCCGGTCTTCGCCATGATGTCGACGCGCTTGTTCTGACCGGGGACAAGCTTGGCGCCGCCCGGTCCGACGCCGTTCAGCAGGCCGAAATTGGCGCCGCTCTTGGTGACCCATTGGGGGCCGTCGGGGCCGTCGGTCACGTACGGCATGCGGTCACGCAGCTCGTTCGATGCCTCCGACACGAACAGCTCAGGCGGCATCCAGGGCATGTCGAGGTGGCAATCGGCTGAGATTCGCTTGTATTGCATTGGTTCCTCCTGGTTTGCCGTCTGCTCATGCGCGCGATGCTATACCCGGGTGGCGGGAAGCGCCAAATTCGCCTCTTTGGTGTGCCGATCGATGGCGGACGCGCGACTGACCCGCCAGCTGTCTATTCTTCGCGAAAGCAAGTAACTGAGAGACCAGTACGCCGTATTACCTGTTCACCAGCACATTTTCCGGCCGTGGCCGGATTTCGCCACGCTCCACGCGCAGCACCTCCCGTGTCAGCATTTCATGGGTTGGCGCTCTTACGGCAATCCGAGCGCCTTCACTGGCGATAAAGCCGTTCATGGATTCGATTTCAGTGCGGCGACCCTTCGCCATGTCCTGCGCCATCGAGGGGCGCTGATAGTCGCTGCGCTCCGCCTGGCCGGCGCCGCCCGCCGTCATCAGGCGTTCGATTTCCTGATACGAGGCGGGATCGCCTTCCATCGCCTTCGCCAGCATCTCGTGCGGCAGGGCGCCGACGTTTCCCAGCCGGTAGCCCAGCTTTTGGCCTACGCGGACGGCTTCGCCGCCCGACTGGATACAGATGCGACGAACCGCCGCGTGGTTGTCGCGCGCGTTGCCGCCCATGCCGGTGGCGGCCGAAACCCCGTTGCGCATGCCGTTGACGCAGAGTTTCGTCCAGCGCTCGCCCCAGAGATTGTCGGTCGCCTCCGCTGTATCGACGCTTGCCAGGATCGCGGCGATCTCCTGGGATCGTCGGGTGATCCTCCCGCTGGGCTCACCGACGTAGAATGAGGTGAGGTCAGGACGTTTTGCGTAGCCGCGGCGGATGTGGCCGGGTTGATAGAGATCGACACCAACACCGCCGGTGACGATGCAGCCCAAGGTACGGCCCCAGCCGACGACACCGGCGACGTGCGCCTCGTTGATGCAATTCTGCATCGATACCACGCAGCCGGAGGCCGACAGATATTGCCGGATCAGTGTCGTGGCCCACACGGTGTCGTACGACTTGACCGCGACGAAGGCGATGTCGATCGGCGGCTGCTTCGCCAGGGACTGCACCTCGGTGATGTGCATGGCGTTGACTTTGACCGACAGGCGCTCCCGCGGGGTCATGCCGAAGATCTCCAGCCCGTGGGACTTCATGTGCTCCACGTGTTCGGGCCAGGGATCGATCAGGGTGACGTCGTGGCCCGCCGCGGTCATGTGGGCGCCGGCATAGCCGCCAACCGCGCCGGCACCGATGACGGCGATCCGTTTTCCCATGGTTTTCCCCTATGTCAGGCCCGCATCGCCTTGCCGGTGTCGCGCATCAGGATGGCGGCGTGCGCGCCGGTGACGGCGGCGTGGTGAGCGACGGCGCGGTCCGACATGTCGGCGTCGGGGCGCTGTTCCGCCTCGAAATGACCGTATGTATCCACACCGCGCACCAGTGTGGCGTGGTCGTGGGTGCCGGCGATCTGGCGGACCGTGGTCGGGATGTAGCGGATGGCGAAGCCGATCCGGCGCAGGTCGGAGGGATTGGGGTCCGATCCGTGGATCAGGCGCACGTGGTGCAGCGACATCTCGCCGGCCGCCAGGGGCAACATCACCGCGTGGCGCGCGTCGACCTCGACCATGATCTCCTGCCCGCGACTGAGCAGGTTCTCCGAACGGAACGTGTCGTGATGGGGGACCTGATCGAGTTTGTGCGTGCCGGGAATGACCCGCATGGCGCCGTTCGCCGGCGTGCTGTCGGTGAGTGCCACCCAGGCGGTCACCACATTGGCGGGATCGAGGCCCCAATAGGTGGAATCCTGGTGCCAGGAAACGAAACCCGGGTTGCGCGGCTCCTTGATGAAGAACGAACTGCCCCAGCACAGGATGTTGGGCCCGATGACGTCCTCGACCGCGTCCAGGATCGGCGGATGGCGGATCAGGTCGTTCAGCCAGGTGAACAGCAGATGGGATTTGTGCCGCAACTTGCCGTCGAGGATTCCGGCCCCGGCCTCGAACGACTCGAGCTTGCCGCGCAGGGCGTCGGCGTCGGCACGCGGCATTGCCCGGATCGGCGCATAATATCCTTGATCCCGGTACTGGCGAAGCGCGGCCTGGGTGAGCATTTGCATCGTTTCCTCCGTCGGAGATAAGCATTGAGAAACGGTGCCGATGAAAGTCAACCCGCCCGCGTCTGATCCATCGGCCCATGATGCGGTCATCGTGATCTTCGGTGCGGCAGTGCGCCCGGACGGCAGACCCAGCCAGACGCTGCGTTACCGGGTCGCGGCGGCGGCGCTATTCGGCAAGCGGTTTGCCCGGCCGCTGTTCATTGCCACGGGAGGGAGGGGCCGTTTCGGTGACACCGAGGCGGCGGTGATGGCGCGGCTACTGACCGACGCCGGTTACCCCGAAACCGCCATCCGGAGAGAGGAGACCGGCACCGACACGCTGTCGTCCGTGCGGGCCGTCGTTCGGCTCGTCCGCGGCCAGTCCCCCGTCTACCAGTCTTCCGTCTGCCAGTCTCCGATCTATGCGTGCACCAGTTTCTACCACCTGCCCCGCTGCCTGACGCTGCTGCGGCTCGCGGGGATGCCAGTGCGTCCGGTCCCGCCGCCCCGTGTGCCGGCGGCGACGAGCGTCTGGCGGCGCTGGTACTGGCGGCTGCGCGAAGCCCCGGCGGTGCCTTATGACGCGCTGGTCATGCTGTGGCTGCGTGCCATCGGCAGGGTCTAGCGCTCGTTTTCGTCGGGGTCGGTCTCGACCTCGATGTCGCCGCCGATGACGTCGGCATCATCCTCGAGGTCGTCGGCCGCCTCCAGGACGTCTTCTTCCTCGACATCCTCGACACCTTCGACTTCCACGTCCACATCCTCGGGCGCCGGCGTCACCTTCTTCGGACGCTTGTCCTCGGCGACGTTGCCCCCGGCGCGCCGGGGGCGCGGCTGCTCGATTGGTTGTTCGGTGCCGCATTTGGGGCAGACGGCGGGCGACTTGACCAGGTCGTAGAATCGCGTGCCGCACGCGACGCAGACCCGCTTCGTGCCGAGTTCGGGCTTAGCCATGAGAATATGTAGCCATCAGAACAGGAGCCCTTCGTTGCGATCTTTTGGGGCACAATCCGCAGCGCGCGCCCATGCCACCCGGGCGCGGCCCTGTCAAATGGCTTGTCGGTATGCCCCAATCGGTAGGCGTCGGGCGCGAACTCGGTTAACAAGCCGTCCGTCACGTTATCTGTTGGACCCGACCATGGACGCAGCCGCCGCCCGCCCGCTGATCGCCAGCAAACCGGCCGCCCCGCTGAGTGGCACGATCGCCGTGCCGGGCGACAAGTCGATCAGTCATCGCGCCTTGATGTTCGGCGCGCTGGCGGTCGGCGAGACGCGGATTTCCGGTCTGCTGACCGGCGAGGACGTGCTGCGAACCGCGACGGCGATGCGAGCTTTGGGCGCCGAGGTGACGCATGACCCGGACGGGTTGTGGCGGGTTGCCGGGCGGGGGATCGGCGCCCTGGTCGAACCTGCCGACGTCCTTGACATGGGTAACTCCGGCACCGCAGCTCGGCTGCTGTGTGGCATTCTGGCCAGCCATTCCCTGTTTGCGGTGATGACCGGCGATGCCAGCCTGCGCGGCCGGCCGATGCGCCGGGTCATCGACCCGCTGACCGCGACCGGCGCCCGCTTTGCCGCGCGCGAAGGCGGCCGGTTGCCGCTCGCCGTCGAGGGGGCGCGCGACGCGATGCCGCTGGACTACCGTGTGCCGGTTCCCTCGGCGCAGGTGAAGTCGGCGGTGCTGCTGGCCGGGTTGAATGCGCGGGGGATCACCAGGGTGGAGGAACCAGAGGCAACCCGCGACCACAGCGAGAACATGCTTCGACATTTCGGCGCCTTGGTCCACGTACAGATCGATGGTGCGGGCCGGATCATCGAACTGCAGGGCCAGCCGGAATTGCGGGCGGCCAACGTGGTGGTGCCGGGCGATTCGTCGTCGGCCGCGTTTCCGCTGGTGGCGGCATTGCTGGTCCCTGGCAGTTCGGTGACGATCGCGGGAGTCGGGCTCAATCCGCTGCGCACCGGGCTGCTGCTGTGCCTTGAAGAAATGGGTGCCGCCATTGTAACCAAAAACCGGCGGATCGAGGGCGGCGAGCCGGTGGGCGACCTGGATATCACCGGGGGGCCGCTGCGCGCTGTCGATGTGGCGGCGGAGCGCGCCCCCAGCATGATCGACGAGTATCCGATTCTGGCCGTGGCGGCGTCGTGTGCCAGCGGCACCACGCGGCTGTGCGGGTTGAAGGAATTGCGCGTCAAGGAGAGTGACCGGCTGGCCGCGACCGCCGCGCTGCTGTCGGTCAACGGCGCCAGAGTAGAGATCGAGGGCGACGACATGATCATTCATGGCTTCGGCGCGCCGCCCGCCGGTGGCGGCGTGGTCACGACCCGCATGGACCATCGCATCGCTATGTCAGCGCTGGTGCTGGGGCTCGTCACGGCGGCGCCAGTGACGGCCGATGACGCCGGCTTCATCGACACGAGCTTTCCTCGGTTTGTCGAGATCATGAACGGCCTCGGCGCATCGATCCGGCCCGCGGCGTGACAACGAAGCCGGTTATCGCCATCGATGGTCCGTCGGCGGCCGGGAAGGGCACGCTCGCGCGCCGCCTGGCGAGCACGCTGGGCCTGCCTTACCTGGATACGGGATTGCTGTATCGGGCGGTCGGGCGGCGCGTGGTCGATGCGGGCGGCGATCCCTCTGACGCGGCCACGGCCGAACGGGCGGCGCGTTCGTTGCATGAGGCGGACCTGGATCGTTCCGATCTGCGTGAGCCGGTGGTCGACGCGGCTGCCTCCGCAGTGGCCGCCTTCGCCGGCGTGCGTGCCGCGCTGCTGGCTTTTCAGCGAAACTTTGCAACCCAGGCGGGTGCTGTGCTGGACGGCCGCGACATCGGGACGATGATTTTTCCCGATGCGGCCGCGAAGCTGTTCGTTACCGCGAGTCCGGCCGAAAGGGCCCGTCGTCGGTGGCTGGAGCTCCGCGGCAGGGGCGTCGACGCCGATCTCACCACGGTTGAAGACGAGATGAGCCGGCGTGATGCCAGGGACACCGCGCGGGCGGCGGCGCCGCTGCGGGCCGCTGACGACGCCTATCAGCTCAATACCAGCGAGATGGATGCCGAGGCGGTGTTTCAGGCTGCTCTTGCATACATTCGCAAGCGGACAAATCTTGGCTGATCACGTTGCGCCCGGACTTGGATATGGCGCGAGATGACGATACATCCTACAACTGTAAGGTGGTCCTGAAGGGAATAATGGCGGACGCTCCAACGCGGCTCTCGGTTACGTCGACGTCGGCGCTCAGCCAGGTCGTGGTACGGCTGCGGCTGATTGGCCAGATGGAGGCATGGACGATCCGCAGCGAAAGCGTGATTCCGCCCGGGCGCAAGACGCGGGCGCTGTTGGCCAGTATCGCGCTGGCGGCACCGCGGCCGGTATTGCGGGGCCGTCTGGCGGAACAGCTTTGGAGCCGACGCCCCGAAGAGCAGGCCAGGGCGTCGTTGCGGCAGGAGATTCACCGCCTTCTCGAGGCTCTGTCGCCGGCGGAAAGCGAAATTCTGATCATTACCCGGGATCATCTGACGTTGCGGCCGGGGGCGGTGTGGATCGACGTCGAAGAAGTGATGAAGGCCACCACCGCGCAGCCGGCGTCTTTGGCATTGCTGGACGGCGACCTGCTGGAGGATCTGGACGGTATCGATCCGAATTTCGATGCGTGGCTGAACACCGAACGGGAGCGCCTGCGGGACCGCGCCCGTGGCATCGCCGAGACGCTGCTGAAGGACGACCTGGAGCCGGACGCGGCGATTGCCGCCGCGCAACGGCTGCTGACGATCGACCGGTCCCACGAAGGTGCCTGGCGCGCCTTGATGCGGGCGCATGCGGCGCGGGGTGAACGAGGCCTGGCGGTGCAGGCTTATGATCGATGCCGAGCCGTGCTGGTCGATATGCTGGATGCGGCACCGTCGATCGAGACGCAGAAGCTGCTGAATGAAATCCGGGGGCCGTCGCACACCAGACTACCGCTGCGGCCGCCGCAAATGGCGGAACCACCGCCGCCCGCCCCGACGCCGCCGGCCGCGGTGCCGTCGGAGCGGCCGGAAGCCGAGGTGGCGCCGGCGGCCCGCAAACGGGAGCAGTCGACGCGTGGCGGCGCCCACATCGGGGTGATGCCGTTCCGCCTGGTCGGCCTCCCGGATGAAGACGCGCACCTTGCTCCCGGGCTGGCGGACGAAATCACCAACGCGCTGTCGCGTTTTCGCTGGATGTTCATCGTCTCGGCAAATTCGCTGGGCCGGTTTGCCGCCGACAACCGTGACGAGGCGACGATCCGGCGGGAGTTCGGGCTGGACTTCCTGCTGGACGGATCGGTGCAGCGGGCCGGCAGCAAGATCCGTATCAGTCTGCGCCTGCTGGATCTGCGCGCCAACAACCAGATCGTGTGGGCGCGCCGTTTTGATCGTGAAACCAACGATCTACTGGCACTGCAAGATGAAATCGCCGCCGAGGTGGTGGCGCAGATCGACCCGGAGATCCTGCTGATCGAGGCCAAGCGGAGCAGCGGTCACGGTCAGATCGACGCCACCGCCTATGACTACATGCTGCGGTCCATTCCACTGATCGGGCGAATGGAGCATGAGGCCTTCGAGAAAGCGGGAGAGTATCTGTCGCAGGCGATCGCGCTGGAGCCCGATTACGCCGCCGCTTACGCTTGGTACGCGTACTGGCATATCTTCTTTGTCGGGCAAGGCTGGGCGGAGCGGCCGAAGGCGATGATGGAACGCGCCGCCGAGCTGGCGGAACGGTCGATCGTGCTGGATCCGTTCGACGCGCGCGGGCTGGCTATCACCGGCCATGTCCGAGCGTTTCTGCACCGCCGGTTGCGCGAGGCGATGGTGTTGCATGAGCGGGCGTTGGCGCTCAACCCCAACCTGGCTATGGCCTGGGCGTTGTCCGCGGTCGCCCATGCCTATGCCGGCGATCCGGACGAGGCAGAGCGGCGCAACAACCGGTACAAGAAACTGTCGCCGCTGGATCCGCATGCGTTTTTCTTCGACGCCTTCTTTGTGCTGATCCATCTGATGAAGCGTGACTACGAGCAGGCGGTGGAGGTCGGTCGATCGGTCAGCCAGCTCAATCCGTCATTTACCGCGGGATACAAGCCGTATCTGGCCGCGCTCGGTCATCTGCGGCGTGATCAGGAAGCCGCGACGATCCGCCGGCGCCTGCTGGCATTGGAACCCGACTTCACCATCGAACGGTTCATGGAAACCAACCCGATGGAACGGGAAAGCGACAAGCTGCACTATATTGAGGGCCTGCGGCTGGCGGGGATCCGCGAGCGGAATCCGCCGGTGGTGAATGCCCCGATCATTCTGCGACCAGGGCTGGGTCCGGGCTGAGCCCGCCGGGCTGGCAAGTGCGCTTCGTCAGGCACATTCATCTCGAGTGCTATCCGCGACCGCTGACGCCGAGGCTCAATCCTCGTAACCGCCCAGGCGATATGCCGCGAGCGAGATTATCCAACTGACCAGGAAAATACCGATGATCAGATACCCAAGCGTGCCAAAATTGTCATTCAGGCTGCCGATCGCCTTCCAGAACCGGCCCGAGAGGCTGAGTTGGCTGCCAATTAACCCCAGCGTCTCGATTCCGCCGACCACCAGCGCCACGACGATGGACACAGCGGTAATAGTCAAGTTGTAGTACAGCTTACGGATGGGCTTAAGGAACGCCCAGCCATAGGCACCAACCATCAGCACACTGTCGGTGGTGTCGACCAACGTCATCCCCGCAGTGAACAGTGCCGGGAATACCAGGATCGACCATACCGGCAACCCCTTCGACACCTCGGCCGCGGAGATCCCGATCAAGCCGATCTCGGTTGCGGTATCAAAGCCCAAGCCGAAGAGGAAGCCAAGCGGATACATGTGCCAGCTTTGGGTGATCATCCTGAAAAGCGGCCGGAATATCCGCGCCAGGAATCCGCCTCTGGCGAGCAGCAGATCCATATCCTCGTCAACATAAGCGCCGCCGTTGCGTACATGGCGGAATGTCCGCAGGACCCCAAAAAAAATCGTCAGGTTGACAGCGGCGATCGCCAACAGAAAGGCAGCCGAAACCAGCGTGCCGATGACCCCGCCGATCGCCTGCATCGACTCGAGTTGTCCTTTGAAGGCGGCTGTCGCCAAAGCCACGCAGACCGAGGCCAGCACAACGATCGTTGAATGACCCAGCGAGAAGTAGAGCCCAACGCTCAGCGGACGCTCCCCGCGCCGAATGAGCTTGCGTGTCACATTGTCGATCGCAGCGATGTGGTCGGCATCCACCGCATGGCGCAGTCCCAAACTGTAAGCGAGAATGGCGGTCCCGAGCGGCACCGGGAAGCGCCAGAAACTTGCGAGCGCCCAAGCCCAGACCAGCAGATTGATCAGTGCCAGTAATGCGTAAATGCCCAGCAGGCGGCGCCGGAGCCGGACCGTGCCGCCCAGGAACCCAAATATCGAACCGGGCATGACCCCCCTTCCTCGTTACGCCGCCGTCGGCCTTAGCTCAGAGCGACGCCCCTGGGGTAAACGGACCGATCGCTCGCGCGGTGAGCCAGACTCCCATGCCGATGATCAGCAGCGTTGTCGCCAATTGCAAACGCAGCGCCCACACGCTGTCCAGCCAGCCGAGAACACGCCGTCCCACGTGCGCGGCGACAATGCCAACCGCCACGAGCGCGGCCGCGAAGCCGAGGCTGAACACCAGAACGGTTGCGAGACCCAGCACCACGCGCCCGGTGGACAGCGCCGCCAGCAGAATTGCCAGTGCGGCCGGGTCCGGCAGAATGCCTCCGGCGATGCTGAGCGTGACCAGCACCGCCAGTCTAGGCCGGTCGCCGGTTACGACATCGAGACGATGCGCATGCCGGGTGCCCCAGCCGTGGCTGTGCCAATGCACCCCTCCTGCATCGTCATGCTCGTGGTCGCCACTATCGCCATGGTCGTGGACGTGCTGCTCGGTGTCGGCATGAACGTGAGGACGATGATGATGCGCGTGGGCATGGCCATGCGAATGGGCCGCATGTGGCCGCCGCGAGGGAAAGGCGAGGGCGATCAATCCGCGCTGCGTCCACAACATCCACAGCCCGAGGCAGACAACCAGCAGTCCCATGATCAGGGCCAGTATCGCTTCTGTCCGGGCCGGGACCAGCCAACTAGACCCGAGCGAGGCGAGCACACCGACCACCACGATGCCGCTGACATGAGAGAGCGTAACGAAAACGCCGAGGATCACCGCATCGACAGGCCGGCCTCGCGCCCCGACAATATACGCAGCGGCAATGGTCTTGCCGTGCCCCGGCGTTGCCGCATGTACCACACCGGCCCAGAAGCTGGATGCGATATAGAACAACGCCTGATGCATCGCGTGTCCGTTTCCCAACCCCTGCCTTCGCCTTGCGCCCGGCGGTCCTTACAGGACGCGAAACGTGGCGAGATAATCCATTGACCGATCGTTAGTACCTTATTACCGTATATTTATAAGCGGGGAAAGCGTCGGAACCGGGCCGTTGGCATTTTCACGTAGCACATTGTTTTTGCTGCTCGGCGCCGTGATCGCGCTACTGGCGGTTGTCGGCGTGTCACTGCAACGGGAGACGGCGTCCGGCACTGGCTTGGACCACCTGAGCGTCGGACATGACTCGTCGGGGCACGAATCGCCGGGCCCGAAATTGCCGCCGCTGACCGCGGAAGAAGAGGCATTCGCGGAGGCGCTGTGGCCGCTGCACCAAGAGGTTGTCGAAGCCTCGGCTGGACGACTGACGTCCGCTGGCATGACCTTTTACGCCGACGACCATGACGCCAATCGCCTTGTCGGGAAGTTGACGCCGCTGCGGCAGATATTTCACGATGCGCAACAAAAGGTCGCCGCAATCGCGGTCCCTGCGTCGCTGCAACCCGTGCGTGACCGGTATGTGGCATTGCTCGTCCTTTACGAGCAGTCCGCAGCCGAAATGATGGAAGTGGCACGCGACGGCGATGAAGGACATCTGATCAACGCCCAAAGCAAAAGCGAGCACGCCGCTGAGGAGCTCGTGAAAGTCGGCGATGTATTATGGCCCGGGGAGCATAAGCCGAACTAGGCCAATCAGTCCGCCGTCTGCCAGTTAACCGCCTGTGTGATGAACCTACGCGGGTACAACGAGAGTACTAGGGTTCCAATGGGGAGGAAGGTACCGATGAAGACAATGGTTCAAGGTTTGGCGCTTGCGGGCGCGTTGGGGGCAGGGAGTTTGGCGCTCTCCGGCGCGACCATGCCGGCACAGGCCCAAGCGCCGGTCTGTTCGGTCTGGCTGGCTGAAGGCGGTCGTTTTATGAACGTTCCGATGGGCTCCTTCATGCCTGACCGCGCGTTCGTTCCAGGCAGCGACAATCCGATGCACAACATCAACCTTGTTGATCTACCGGTCAATATCGGGGTGATAAAATGCGGCAACGAAATCATCCTGGCGGATTCCGGCTGGAAGCAGGCGGAATATCACAAGATGACGCACTTCGAGCATTTCACGCCGCTGCCTGAGCAACTGAAACTGCTGGGTATCGATTCAGCCGACGTCAAGAAGATCGTCATCGGCCACGCCCATTGGGATCACGCGGGGCAGTTGCTCGATTTTCCGAATGCCACCTTGTATGTGCAACGCGAGGAATTGCGCGGGGTCGAATGGGCGCTGAATTACCCGAATCCGCACATCAGCGCCGTGAACAACTCACCTGGCGGCTGCTTCCGCTCGCCGGCTTGCGGCTTTGAGCCGCTGACGCTCGAACAGGTCTACGGCAAGGTGCTCAAAGGGCAGGCGGTCATCGTTGACGGTGACATGGAGATTTCGCCCGTCGTCTTCATCCATCCCGCTTTCCGGGCGCATACGCCCGGCTCGCAGTTGCTGGAAGTGCCGACCAGCGTCGGAAAGCTGGTATTTGGTTCCGATGCGTATTCGTCCTGGGAAGGCATTCGCGACTGGATGCCGGCGAACATTCAGCAGACCGACACCGTGCAGCAGATGCTCGCATACGAAAAGTGCTACAAGATCACCGGCGGTTATAACAACTGCGTCGCGGCGCATGAGCCGTTGACCTACACCGACAAATACCCACTCACCAAGAACTCCTGGGCCGGTCCGAATGGCTCACACTTCGCCGAGATCGCGTTGGCTCCGGGCGAGAAATCGCGTCATCCGTGATGTTCACCTGTAGCGTACATGACAGGCGGTCCGGCAACGGGCCGCCTGCCTCGTTCTGGCCGACCCGCGTGTGAACCGACGCATGTCTCGGATGGTCCGCGTGTTGCTGTTCCTGGTGCTCGCCGTATCACTTGCGCCACCACAAGCGGCGGCCCACGACGCGAGTGCCTACGGCGGCTTGTTCCGCTCGCGCAGCATGGGTGGCGCCTGGCTCAACGCCGATGTGGGATTGTACCTCAGCGCGGCGCTCACCGTCGCGGTCGACCCGCGCGATCCCAATCACTTGCTGATGGGTTCCGATTCCGGACTGTGGGCCTCGGTCAATGGCGGCCGTAGCTGGACACAA
>DASYBP010000617.1:0-4030 GCA_036500715.1 Rhodopila sp. | reverse complement strand
CGCGAACGGGCCGGGACCAATCGGCCAGCAGCAAGTCGCGACCGCGCCCGGCGGCAGATCGGGTGGTGCGCTCAATCTGGTCACCGGTTCCGGCAATATCATCCAGCGCACGCCCAGCGGAAATTGACCCGGCACCGGACGAGACGCCAGACTAAGGGTCCGCATAGGTCGCAGCGTCACGCGTTTGGGCGGACGCAATGGATGCAGAGTTAAAGACGTTCTCCGCCCGGATCGCACCCGAACACATCAGCATCTCGACTATGCCGATCACCGATTGGCGGTCGTGCGCCGTTGGAAAACCTGAACAAGGAGCCGGCAGACGCGCAAGCCGCAATAATGACTATACCAGTTCGAATGTGTTGTTTCGAACGGGAACTGAACCGGCCACTACGGATTCATTCGCGGATCTGGAACCCGAGCCGCCAACAGAACGTCAACCGCCCCGGCACCTGCCTCGAGCAGTGCCGCCGAACAGGCATTTGCCGTGGCCCCGGATGTCATCACGTCATCGATCAGCAACACGGTCCTCCCGCGCACGCTCTCCTGGCGCGACGGGCGCACACGCAACGACCCCGCGACCTCGCGCGCCCGCTCTTCAGGGGATTTCTCATCCAAGGGCGCCGTCCGCCGTGTCCGGATCAAAGCGTCCGGCCAAACGGGTCGAGCCGCCAGCCGGCCGATTGCAAGCGCCAGCAGCGCCGCCTGATTGTATTTTCGCTGGAACAGACGCCGTCGGTGCAACGGCACCGGCACCAGCGCATCCGCGCGCTGCAGCAGCGCCGCCCCCGCCCGCACCATCATCGGCGCCAGGACCGAGGCCAGTTCGACCCGGTCGCCATGCTTCAACGGCAAGATCAGCCGCCGGGCCTGGTCGTCGTAGCGCAGCGCCGCCCGCGCCTCCCGAAACACCGGCGACCCCGCACGACAGTTTGGACACACGCCCTCGTTCCCACCCTGCTCGATCGCCCCAAATGGCACGCCGCAGCGCACACAGAACGGTACCGTGATGAACGCGGTGCGCCCGAAGCACGCCGCGCAGAGCTGCCCGTGCACGCCGACAGGATTGTCGCACGCCGCACACCGGGGCGGCAGCACCAGGTCGAGGACCCTGCGCGCTGCCTGCCGGATGCCAAGGTCAGGCCGCAGCGTGAGTTGCCCCGGGCAGGCCGAAAACCACTGTCCCGTCGCGCTCGATCTCGCGCACCAGGTCGATTTCCCAGGCCAGATAGGCGTTCATCGCATCTTCGATTCCGGAGTTCCGGTCATACGGACGCAGGTAGAAGTCGATGCACGCCTCATCCGGCGGTGTGGTCTTGTCTCTGACCAGCGGTCGGCCGAAGGCGTGCCAGGCATCCGTGCCGCCGTCGAGCGCATGCACCGCCGCGTCGGTCAGTCCCTGGACCTCCGCCACCGCCAGCCGACCCAGCATGCCGTCCGGCGACGTGATCACCACATGCCGCGCGGCGGCAAGCTGCCGCCGGACGGCTGACAGACGGCCACGCACGCCCCAGATGGCGCCGGGAATATGGCCGTCGCGAAAGTCGATGCTGCGACCGACGTCCAGCACCAGCGTGCCGGCGCCGCTGTCAAGCAGGTGCACCAGGCCGGTCACATCGACCCGGTCGACCGGCGCGGCCAGTTCGGGAACCGGAACCGGCGCCGCGCCCGTGGTCTTCACTGCTTCCAGCCCGCCTTCGACCACAAACACGTCGCGGTGTCCCATCTGCCGCAACCAGGCCGCCGCCATCCGTGCGCGCACGCCGGTATCGTCGATCAACACGATCCGGGCGTTGCGCACGCCGATCCAACTATCGGTCGCCTGCACCAATTGCCCGCCCGGTGCGCTGCGGCTGCCGGGGCGGTGACCGGCGCGGAACTCCACCGGATCGCGCACATCCAGGACGTACAAGGTGCGATCCGGGTCGTCTTCGAACCGGGTCAGGTCCAGCGGCCCGATCACGCCGACGCCGGATGCCTCGGCGAAGGCCCTGGCGCGCTGCAACGCCAGCGCCGCGGTCTTGGGCGTCCCCGGCTGGAATTTCTCGGTCCGCCCCCGGTCGCAACGCAATCCCGCGAGTTCCCAGCCCATCGTGCCGTTGCGCAGCGCGATCACCTTGTTCGGAATGCCGGCGCGGCGCAGGCTCTCCGCCCCGAGGATGCTGCGCGTGCGGCCGGCGCAGTTCACCACCACCAGCGTCTTCGCATCGGGCACGATGTCGCCGATGCGATACGCCAATTCCCCGCCCGGCACGCTGATCGCGGTGGGGATCGACATGCGGGTGAACTCCTCCAGCGTCCGGCTGTCCAACACCACCATGTCGCGCCTGGCATCGATCCAAGCCTTCAGTTCCCGCGCGTCGACGCTTTCCGTGCCGTAGTGATGCTCGACCCATTCGCCGAATGCCTTGGATGGCACGTTGACCCCACTGAACAGCACATATCCTTCCGCTTGCCAGGCCCTGGTGCCGCCCTCCAGAACCCAGACGTCCGTGTAGCCGATGGATTCCAGCCAGCTTCCCAGCGTCTCGGCCAGCCCGCTGCCGTCATCGACGCAACACACCCGCACCCCCAGCCGCGGCAGCAGCGCCCTTGCCCGAATCTCCTTCCGCGCCAGGCCGCAGGGCACCGCCCAGAACGGGTGCGAGCTGCCGAATTCCCCATCCTCCCTGGCATCCAAGAGGGCGAGTTCGCGTCCGTCGCTGAGCCAGCCACGGAGTCTCTCGGCACTGATGCGCTTCATGTCGGCACGCCTCCCGTCACGGCCGACGGTAGTGCGCGGGCGCACGGCTTGGCAACGGCGGCGCGTCGGTGCACAGGGCGGTTCATGGACTCCATGCTGGTATTTGATCGCCTTGCCGTTCGCCGTCACCGCGACCGGGCGGCGCGAACCGTCCATCAGGTGGCTGATGTTTTACAGGACGCCGCCACGCGGCTGCTGGACCGGCTGGATGACACCAATCGTCGGTTCGGCGATGCGCTGGACATCGGCGGGCGCGGGGTTGTCGCACCGCTGCTACGGGCCCGCGGCCTGCGGGTGATCAGTTGTGACCCGTCCGCGGCAATGGCGGCCTTGAACGGTGGATCGACCGTCGCGGCAGACGAGGAATGGCTGCCCTTCGCGCCTGCGAGCTTCGACCTGATCGTCGCCAGCCTGTCGCTGCACTGGGTCAACGACCTGCCCGGCGCGCTTCTGCAACTCCGTCAGGTACTTCGTCCCGAGGGTCTCCTTCTCGCCAGCCTCCCGGTGCTTGGTACGTTGTCCGAACTGCGAGCTGCGCTGACCGAAGCCGAGGCCGAGGTCGCCGGCGGCGCCTCCCCCAGGGTGTCGCCGTTCCCCGAACTGCGGGATTGCGCGCATCTGCTGCAGCGGGCGGGATTTACGCTGCCGGTCGCCGACGTCGAGGACATCCGGCTGCTCTATGCAAACCGCTTCGCGCTGCTGACGGATTTGCGAGCGGCCGGTGAGACCAACGCCATTCGCCAACGGCTCCATGCCACCCCATCCCGTAATCTGTTCCTGGCGGCGCTGGCGCGGTTGCCGCTGGATGGGGAGAGGGTCGTGGTGACGTTGCGGATGGCGGTGATGACCGGGTGGGCGCCGGGGTGAACGGATCGACGCTGTGATTACACCAGCAACTGACGCGGCGCCCGCTGGCGGATTGCCCTAACCGCCCGTCACACTCATGTGGCGCGCCACCGCCGGCTTGTCGTGCCGCCGGTCGATAATGAAGTCGTGGCCCTTCGGCTTGCGGGAAATCGCCTCACGGATCGCGTCGTCCAAACGGTCATCCGATACCCCCGCACGCAGCAGCGGCCGGAAATCCGCCGAATCCTCCTGACCGAGACACATGTACAACGTGCCAGTGCACGTCAGCCTTACCCGGTTGCAGCTCTCGCAGAAATTATGTGTCATCGGCGTGATGAAGCCGACCCGCCGGCCGGTTTCCTTCACCGTATAGTACCGGGCTGGGCCGCCGGTGCGGTAATCCGTATCCTCCAGCGTCCAGGTCCTGCGCAGCCGCGCCCGGAC
>DASYBP010000616.1:0-2397 GCA_036500715.1 Rhodopila sp. | reverse complement strand
CGCCGCACCGACCGCCAGCGCGCCGAAGAACGCCCAGCCGGCCGCCGCCCGGCGCCGACTGCGCCAATCCGGGGCGAGCAGCACCGCCTCAGCGGCCAACAGCCCGGTGAGCCCGAGCCCGAACAGGTAGCCGCCGTGCAGATTGGCCCATAGGGCCATCAGCGCGGCCAGCCAAGCCGCAGGCGCCCGGTCCTCGTCGCGCGCTCTTACCAGCCCCGCCGCCCAAAGGACGAGGATCGGCAGCGTGAAAACATGCGGCCGGGCCAGCACATGCGGAATGACGAGGGTAACGGCGAGCGCCGTGGCGATCATCGCGTGCACCGGCAGCAGGCTGCGCAGCAGCTGGCGCAGCAGCATCGCCAGCGACGCAGCGGCGCAGAAGGCGGTCACCGCGACCAGCCCGGCCCAGCCGAATGCGTCGAACAACCTGGCGAGCAGGACTTCGCCCAACCACTCATGAGCGACCCAGGGCGCCTGCGCCATGGTTCCCGAGAAGATACCGTGAAAGGGCACCGCTCGGTGCGCCATGATCCAACGCCCGATGGCGATGTGCAAATAGGTGTCGGGATCGTGCAGCACCGCGCCGCCGTGCCCGGCGATGAGGCCGTAGAGGCAAACGGCAAAGATCAGCGGCAGGGATAGGCCATAACGGCTGCGGCCAAGTGACAGGGTCGCACTGATACGCATACTGCGGCGCCGCGAGACGGAAAGGACGATTTGAACTAGGTCATTAGTCATCGCCACGTAAGCGGACGTCAATCCGCGCATGCCGTTATCCCGAACAGCCCTCCCGTAAGGACATGGACCGAAATCCGGTTATCGCTTCCTTAACTACTCGGCGGCAGGGTGGGCCGGTACCGATCATGGCGCGGATTGCATGTCGCTTCAGTTCCACCTGTTTCCTCTCGCCGGGTTTGCCGGGTTGATGTTGATCGCCGCCGTCGAGGATCTACGCCGGCTGGTGATCCCGAACACGATCGTCCTGGGTTTGTGCATGCTGTGGCCGCTCCAACTTGCGTCCGCCCCCGACATATCCCTCTTCGGCAGCGCCAGCGCCGCCCTCTGCGCGGCGGCAGTATTTGCTGCCGGGGCACTGTTGTTTTCGCGCGGGCTGATGGGCGGCGGCGACGTCAAGCTGCTCACCGCGGCGACGCTTTGGGCAGGGCCCGCGGGGACCCCAACGCTGTTGATCGGCACTGCGATTCTCGGTGGTCTCCTGACCCTGGCTCTGTTGTCGCCGCTGGCGCTGCGCGCCGTCTTTGCCCCAGCGGCGGCGGCCGACGCCGCGAAGCGGTTGCCGGTGCCGTACGGCGTCGCGATCGCTGCCGCCGCGCTGATCGTGACGATTCCGCCCAACCTCAGCTGAGGCCGGCCCGATGCGCGCACGCACGCTGATCCTATTCGTGGTCGCCATCCTGTTGGCCGGCGGCACCGCAATGCTGGTACGCTCCTGGCTGGCGCAACAACGCACAGTAGAGGCGGAGGCGGCGCCGATGCCGCCACCTCCCGTGCAGAAATTCGTTCTCGTCGCCCACAGCGCCGTTCCCCGCGGGCAGATCCTGAAGCCGGCCGACCTCGAATGGCAGGTGTGGCACGATGGAGGCATCAACCACGCTTATATTCAAAAGGGCACCAAGACGATCGAGGATTTCGCCGGCTGGGTTGCACGCGACCCGTTCGCGCCGGGCGACCCGATTACCGAGGGCAAGATTGTCCAGCCCGGTAAAAGCGGGTTTCTTGCGGCCGCGCTTCAGCCTGGCATGCGCGCCGTCTCAGTGCCGGTCACCGTCACCTCGGGCATCTCCGGCTTCGTCTTCCCGGGCGACCAGGTCGACATCCTGATCACCCATCCGCTGCAGGCAAGCGGCGGTAAGGGTGAGGGGGTGCAGCACCAGGCATCGGAGACGGTGCTGCACGATGTGCGCGTGCTCGCGGTCGACCAAAAGCTGGATAGCAAAGGAGGCGAGGCGATTGTCGCCCACACCGCGACGCTCGAAGTAACGCCTAAGCAGAGCGAAGTCATTGCGGTGGCCAGCGAGATGGGCAAGTTGTCGCTCAGTCTTCGCAGCTTGACCACTCCGCACAGCGAAGAGGCTACCGCCGATTCTGCCGATAACCCCGGCTCGGGCACCTTCACTCTCGACAGCGAGGTCAGCCAGCTCCTCGCTCGAAAGGATAATACGATCACCGTATTGCGCGGAACCGGCAAATCGGAGACTAGTAGCGAGTCGCAACCTGCGTCTCGAGGTCTTTGATGCGCGCTTTGCCGCTCGCCGGTCTTGCCGGATCGCTGATTTTCGCCGCCTTCGGCGCTCCGCCCGCAGCGGCTCAGACCACCGCCCCGACAGCCGATGGCCGCGGTGCCGCGGCTGTCGCACCGCAGAACGCGACGCGGCC
>DASYBP010000615.1:0-3636 GCA_036500715.1 Rhodopila sp. | reverse complement strand
GGAAACACCGCCGAGTTCATCAAACCCGGCTTCCAGCAGCACACTGCGGTCCGCCTCCAGGTCCTTTGATCCGTCCGGCAGGCCGGCTTCCAGCCGATAGCGGTCCCAGTCCTCGGGCTCGGCGTTCGCAGCAAGCTGCTCCGCGGTGATGATCCGCCAGGCGAAGTTTGGCAGCCGGGGATCGGGCGCGGCGATGCCGCCAACATCCGGCCGCCCCGGCCAGGCGACGTAGACCGCGCGTTCGGACACCGCGCGCAAGCTTGCCTGCATGCGCAGCCGGTAGCGTGACAAAACCTGGATCAGCATCGGGATCTGCGCCCTTTCGCAGTCCAGTAACAGCGCCTCAGCGTCGGCAAAGACGAAGAAGTCCGCCAGCCACTTGCCCTGTGCGGTCAGCAGCGCGGTCCAGACGGCATGGGCCGGCCCGACGTTTTCGATATCGTTCGAAACCAGGCCTTGGAGGAATGCCACCCGGTCATTGCCCTCGACCGCTATGACGCCTCGTTCGGGGAGCGGAGTGAGATTGGTCATGTGCTATAGTTAACGCCGGCTCGTCGCGCCGCAAGCCGGTCGTCGCGGCTGACAGCAACGATTTCCAGGCGAGGAGCCGTTTTGCCGCGGCGCTGAGCAGCGTGCCGTGCGTGGCGAACGCCCGCCGCGCCCGCTCCGCGCTGGCCCGGCGGAAGGCCTGGTCGCGGATGAGCCAGTCCAGGGCGGCGGTCCAGGCGACCGGATCGTTCGAGACGAGCTGTCCAGCCGGCCCGTCGGCGATCGAGCCGCGGTACGACGGCACGTCGGAGGCCAGCGTAACCAGTCCGATCGCGGCGTAGTCCATTACCTTGATTGGCGACTTGCAGCGGTTGAACGGGGTGTCCAGCAGTGGGGCAAGGCCGATGTGCCAGGCAGGCTGCCTGCGGTTCAGCCAGTCGACGAAGCCGGGATACGACCGCGTGGCATGCGGCGACGGACCGGTCCGATTCAGGCCGGGCGACAATTGTCGCGTCCGCGTCATGCCGAGGATGTCGATCGCGATCCTGTCGCCGAAGTCAGCCTTCAGTCGCGCCAGCACCGGCTCGATCAGCGCGAAATCGCGGTCATGCGTATCGGTTCCCATGCACAGGATACGGACCGGGTCATCCCAGTGGGATATCTGCACGGGTGGCGAAAACCAGATCCGCTCATCCAGCCGGTTCTCAATGACGAGGGCGTCGGGGCGAATCGCGGACAATCGAGCGGCGAGGCCCGGCGTGGACACCCAGACCGCGTCGGCAACCGCCAGCATTCGGCGCACGCCACTCGCGCGGGGGCGAAGCTGTGCTGCGTCGGGATGGCTTGGGGGGACGCTCAGCAGATCGTCGTCGAGGTCGAACAGCAGTTTCGCCCCGACGCGTTGTGCATGGGCCGCAAGCCGGTTTGCCGATTGGGCATCGGGAACCGCATGGCGTTGGGTCACGATGATGTCGGCGTCATAATCGAGGACGGTTTCACGGTCAGCCAGCAGGATGTCGAAGCCGCCGCCGATCGCAGGATGATCCAGTGGCTGCAGCAGGCGGATATAGGCACAGGGTGATGGGGAGCCGTTTTCCTCGCGTTCCGGCAGCACCACGATGCGCGGCCTCGCAGGCCGCGGCGCCACCGGGTTCGGCGACAGATATTGCGCGTCATAGAAGTCGGAGTTGGCCTGGGGGCGAGGCTTGCGCGGCGGCGTGGCTCCTGCTCGCAGGGTGGTTTGGACCTGTTGGAAAATCGCCAAATACTCGGCCGTTGTGGCCCGGTGGTCCACCAGCCAGGTGTTGGGCCGGCCGGCCAGACGTTCTGGAAACGATCCAAGCCGGGTCGCCACGATCGGCAATCCGGTGGCGATGGCGGTGCCAAGGGTGTAGCTGTAGGTTTCCGCTGCCGAGGAGGGAAACCAGAAGACGTGCGGCTTGATGCCGCGCAGCAGACCATCGAGGTAGGCTTCGCGGTACTGTCCGGTGGCCTGAATCAATTTCGCCGCCGGCCGCGGAAAGCTGGGCTCCAGATGGCCGACCAGATGGAGCTGGATCGTTCCCGGTGCGGCGGCCTCCGCCACCGCGGCCACGGTGCGGGATCCCTTGTGATCGGCGAGCACACCGAGCAGAACGACGCGCAGGGGTGGTCTGAATGATGTGGGGCGGCGGATCGGCCAGTCCCCCGACTGTGTGGTTTCATGTGGAACGACAACGGTCTGGTCTCCGACCCCGTATCGAGCCAGACGCGTCTTCACGTCGGCACTGGGGCAGATCACGCGTTCGGCGTGGATGAACTGCCAGGCTCTTTCGCGGCGCCAGGTGAGAATATCCCTGGCACCATGGGAGCAGCTATCGGCGATGCAAGCGTTGCAGCCGGCCGGACCCGGTTCGCCGCAATAGACGCCTTCGGGCCAGCGCAAAAGGTTGACCTGCGGACAGATGGCGAAATAATCGTGCACCGTAACGTCGAACGGCACCCCGAGGCGGTGGATCAGCCGGCGAATATCCATATCCATGTGAAGCTGATGATGGATATGAACCCGGCTCAGGTTCGCGGATCGCAGCACCAGCGCCAGGTCGTCGAGCCGATCCGATGGCAGCTTCAGGATGGGGTGGTCCGGTTCCCCGGGCAGCGACAGGGCCGCACCGCGATCGGTGCCTTCCAGCAGCAGGACGTGCGCGCGTCCGTGGAGCTGCGCGCCCAGGCTTCTGATATGTCGCCCGACGCCGCCGCCCATGTCATGCGCGACCATCAGGATCACTGGCCGGCCCGAGCGGCGGAGCACCGCCGCGGTGACAGCAAAGCAGAACGGATGTGTAACCATTGTATGGTGCTGTTTCTCGGTCCTGCCGCGGGATACGAAGGTGTCGAAGGCAAGACGATTTTGCCAGCCTGCCTGTTCGGCCCGCGGGCAGAATTCACTGCTGAATGCACCGACTGTGCGCAGCGCGTCGCGGCGGATATACATACAAAAGTCAGACGCGAGCGGGATGCGCACGGATCGCCCCGCGTTTACCATACGGCAGACCTCATCCATTGCCGTTTGGGGTAGTCCGAAGCTCGGCGCAGTGGTGTCGGAAAGCGGTGACACGCAGGCGGTGCGCTCGTTTGACCAGGCGACCGCGCCGAGGCGGCGAAGCCAACCGGCGGAGACCTTGGTGTTGCTGTGCAGAATTGCGACGTCGTGCGTGCCCGCGGCCGTGATACCCAGGTTCACGCTGGCGGCGTGTCCAAGCTTGCGCCGGCTGTGAATCAGATGGATCTCGCCGTTCGCGGCCAGCCGCTGAAGCCATGTCAGAACGTCCGGTTTTGCAGTGGCATCAGCTATGACCGTAATGCGAACGAGCGGAGGTGTGCGATCGGCCAGCACCGATAGCAGGCACCGCCTGGTCGCCGCCAAACCGTGCAAGACTGGCACAACAACATCCACCGGGGCACAGGGTTCGGTGGCGGTCGCGCTTTGCGTCGGCAGATAGTCACTGATGTCAATCGGCTTCTCGGTGAGGTAGCCACGCGACAGGCCAGTCCACAAATGATACAGTAACGGATTGTCGGCGGCGTTCGGATGCTGATCGACGTAGAAATGCGCGTCGAACCTTGGATGCGGGTTGCGCAACTCCGCCGCGCCGGCCAGCAGGTAGT
>DASYBP010000614.1:0-3200 GCA_036500715.1 Rhodopila sp. | reverse complement strand
GCCGTAAAACTCTTCTGTCAGTTGCTGTGTTTCCATAAGGATTTTGGCAACCTGTTCTGGTTCCGCATGGTTCACAAAATCGCGCCGGTTCCACCACATCATCTTTGTTTGGTAGCGCTCATCGGGATAAGGCGCTGCGGGAATGGCTGCCACTACCCCTCCGGACGTGCGCCACCGGTTCAGTACGTATGCAGCGGCTGTAGCCATGCAGAACTGAATGTCGAGAAGAGCCATCATGTGGAAACCGCTGCGGGCCAGCGCCGCGGTAAGGCGGCGATTCAGATCCTGATCGTCGGCAACCCATGCCGATTTCATCTCCAGGACGCCGAACGGCACACGGTCGTTGATCATGTTGCGGACGGCCTTTTGGCCGGGTTGCTCCGCCCATTCGGCGATCGCATGCGAGTCGTCGGCAGATCGCAGCGGCCCCTTGCCCCGCACACCCGCAACCATCCGCCCGGCAGGATCGATCACTGCCAAGTACATGACGGTGTCGGCTCCGCTGCGCAACGCGTCGATGTCTAGAGCACACTCGACGCCATGCTTGCGATAGCTGCGGTGTGCGCCGAGTACATACTCGGCCCAGAGATCGCGATCCGTCGCCGGTTGAGAAATCACCAACGTGCAGTCGACGTCGGGATCACGCCAGCTAAGGCCTTGGCCGAGACGGAATTCGTCGACACTCGCGGCATGCTGGGGAACGGCGGTCATGGCGTCCTTCGGGTAGGGGCGCCGACTTCCGGTTTGTAAATCCAGCGCCTTTCATACGTTAGGATGGATTTATGGGGGGTTTGTATTAACCATGCCCCTGCCGCACATTAATAGCCGTTCTTCCAACCTTTCTTGTCAGCTAAACCCAGACTCAAGGAATACAAACGGCAGCGGACCAAGATGATGATATTACAAATCACCCCGTTTTCACCTCCGAGAACCGCGATTTGATCAGAACGAAAGAGTCGCTTCGCAGCTGGCAAACTTTGGGCAGTTCGCACATTCAGTTTTTTGGACGGCCGGCGTTGTGCTCCGCAAACCGCGCAGGAGGAATTTGACAAATGTTTGCCCAGCTAAACGTCGGTTAGCGGTGACGGCCACGGGACCGTTCAGCTGCCCGTTTGCCACGCAGGGCACGCCGACCAGGGAGTGCCAACTGAGCTGGTGGCAACCTTCCCAGCCGTCCAGCCGCGATTCTGAACTGCATGTTCGTAACGCAGCCAACTCAGCTGGGCGTGCCAAACGGGGCGGATATCGTTTCACATAGAGCGGTAGGGCGGATCCCGTGGCTTTACCGGAACGGGCGCCCAGAAGTGGCGTCACGATGCGCAAGTTCCGAATTTTTGCACGCTTTACTCTGAGGTTCAGATCATGAACATACACAGCTTCTTCACGTCCCATCGAAACGACATGGAGAATGTTTAATCGGGCGCGGAGAGTTGTCGATTACCAGTGGTATGAACGGAACTTGACCCAGGCTTTCCTGCTACGGCCAGCGGGTTCGGTTCCGTCCGGATCAGCGCTGGCCCGCAGCTTAGAGGCACGAAGACTGATGCGGATCCGAGAATTCGCTGAGCATTCGATAAGACACCCGTGGCGGCTCCGGATTTCGCCCCGGATCCGCCCTAACGTCAGGGGATGAGTACCAAGTACTACCTGCAAAAGGTACCCGCCGAGTCCGTCGGTCCGGGCTTTTCTCTGGCGATTCACCACGACGGCAACTACCGCCTATTCCAGGTCGAATGCACCCAGATGTCCCAGCGGGCCGGCCAACCCATGATGTTCAAGCTCACTTCGGAGCCCGTCGACGGGGGCGAACCGTGGGTCGTGGAGTGTGAAGCGGGCACGCCGGTGGTCCGGATCCTGGGCGTCTGTCAGGCGGCCTGCTAAACGCGAGATGGCCAATGATCTTGTTAGCCCGGCTTTGCTGCGGCAACGAACTGCAATGCGCGCTGCGTCTGTTGTACGACGTCGACCAGGCCGGCCGACGAAAACAGGTCGACAAAGGCTGCCCGGTCGAACATCGTGAGCCCGATTACATGCGCGCCGGCGGTGAGGGCGCGCCGGATTCCAGGCGCGTCGCGGGCGTAACTGGTGAGGATCGCGATGCGGCCCCCGGGCTTCAGCACCCGCATCATCTCGCGAGCGACCCCGAAAGGCTCAGGCACCAGGTACAGCGCGCCGAAACAGCAGACAGCGTCGAATGTTTCATCGCCGAACGGCAGCTTGCGGGCATCGCCGCGGACATAACACGTCTGCTGCCCGCTGTTGTCGAGCACAGCCCGAGTCAGCATCGGCGCGGAAATATCGAATCCGACCGCGAGGCCGCCATCGGGTAGTTGCTCGGCCAGCGGCCCAGTGAAATTGCCGGGGCCGCACGCGACATCTAGCAATCGTTGAGCAGTGGACAGATGCAGTGCGGATGCCGCGCGATGTTGCTCGGCGCGATGGGTGACGCCGCTGGCGATGTAGAAAGCGGTCGGACGCCACAGCCGTTCGTACACGGTCGCGACGAACGGGCTGTTCATCGCACGCTGAGCAACCGTGGGAACCGGAGAACTCGTCGATTCGCCCAACACATCGAGGAAACCGTGCCGCAGCACGGCGGTCTCGTCGAGGAGACCACGGGTCAACTCGACCGGATCCTGGCTCATTTTGCCGGCTTTCGTTGCGCGGCGAGGGATGGCGAGGGATTACGCCGCCAGGCTAGTGGGCGGTGTTGCCGTCTCGGCGGCACGGGGTGCGGTGTTGATCCGCTTGCAGTGATAATCATTTTCATTCCATAAGATGCACCGTGATGTTTGTGGCGGGGTGGACCCTATGAGGGCCGCGCGCGGACTGCGCGTCGGGTCCATGGACGTGTTAGTCCTTGGTCTGGTGGCTTTCGCCATCGCAGGGACGTGGCTGCGTGCCAACGTGGCACGCAGTGACACGTTGGCGACCGCGGGCACCGTGTTCTGCGGAGTCTTCGTCCAGGCGCTGCCCTTTCTGGGATTAGGGGTTCTGGTCAGCGGATTGATCGCGGTGTTTGTGCCGCCCGAGCGGCTGGTGCGGTGGCTGCCGCGCCGTCCCGAATCGGCAGTCGTTGCCGCCGGCTTGGCCGGGGCGGCGCTGCCCGGGTGCGAGTGCGGGTCGGTCCCGGTGGCGCGGCGTTTGTTCGGGGATGGCGGGACGGCGGGGGCAGCGGCGTTGACGTTCATGCTGGCCGC
>DASYBP010000613.1:0-2965 GCA_036500715.1 Rhodopila sp. | reverse complement strand
GTGATCTGCAATGCCGTGCGGGCCGAACGCGAGGGCTATGACGCATTCATCATTGGACATTTCCAAGACGCAGGCTTGTATGAATGCCGCTCAGTCATCGACATTCCGGTCGTTGCACTTGGCGAGGCGTCCATGCTGCATGCCTGCCAGCTCGGGCAGCGCACCGGCATCGTAACCATTAACCCGCGCTATATCTCCTGGTTTCATCATCAGATTCGGAAATATGGCCTGGACCATCGGGTCACCGGGGTTCACGCCATGACCTTCGAGCCAGGGGAGATTCTGCGCGCCTACGAGAGCGACGCTCTGGCCAGGGATGTGGAACGAAAATTCGCGGAACAGGCAAAGCCGTTGATTGCTCAGGGCGTGGATGTGCTGATACCTGGCGGCGGAATCCCGATGCTGCTGTTTTCCAGGCTGCACGGTCATGCGGTGGATGGCGCACCGGTGATCAATGGTATCCCCATCGTAGTGAAGGCGGCTGAGATGGCGGTGAAGCTGCGCCGGCTATGCGGATTGGGCGTTAGCCGGACGTCGGACTATGTAAAGGCGCCGCCGCACGTGATCGAGGAATTCCTGACCAATCCCCGAGGGCTGTGACGAACGGAAGCCGCCTCGGCCTGGGACAGATGATCAGCCCATCAGCTTTTTCAAATGCGCTGCCATTTCGTCACCAGACTGATCGGCTCGTATTGGCGCGACAAAGCCGCCGGTGGGGCTCATGAGATACAAAACCGAGCTGTGGTCCATCGAGTAGTCGTTCGGTCCGGAACCGGTACGATGTTCAGCGTAGTAGACCCGGTACTCTTTCGCCACGGCGGCTATTTCTTCGGGCGTGCCAGTCAAGCCTTCGATGCCGCGGCTGAAGGCGGCGGCATACTTCTTGACCACCTCGGGGGTATCCCGCCTCGGGTCGACGGTGATGAACAACGGCTGGACGCGGGACGCCGCCGGCCCCAATTTATCCATGGCATCGGCCACCGCGTTCAACGTGGTGGGGCAGACGTCTGGACAAAATGTATAGCCAAAGTACACCAGCATATATTTGCCGCGAAAATCCTTGTCGGTAACGGGCTTTCCGTTGCCGTCCTCCAGCGCGAACGGTCCGCCGATGCCAAGCGGATTATTGGCGCCGCTGCTGCTCAGCCAGAGGAACCCGGCGGCGCCGATCAACAGGATCGCCAGCAGCAAGCCCATCGTCGCGTAGAGGATGCGGTTTGGCCTAGTGGTGATGTTCATGGAAGCCTCCGCTGGGTTGATTGACCGGGTGAGTACAGATGCCGCGTATCGCGGCCAGCAGGTCGTCGCGGGAGCGCCAAACGCCGGTCGTACCGGGTCGTTGAACGGCTCGTAGCCAGCCGTTGGGATCGACCAGGAGCGCCGTGCCGGCGGCCTCGTCGAGTGGGAGATCAGCAAGTACGGCGTAAGCGTTCCACGCCGCCGGGTCGGCGGCGACGCAGGATCCTGCTGTGGGTTTCGCTGCGTCGGGCGGCACGATCAGGGTGACGGCGTCTTTCGCCGGCACCGTCGCCTCATTGCTTGGCGGGTTGCCGAGAACCACGAGCACCGCGTGCCCGAGGAGGTCGGCGGTGGTGGAGGCGGCGAGGCCGTTGCAGGCGATCGGGAAGCTGGGCGCTCGCACCGGGACCTCGGACGCGACGTCTTGCTCGATCGCGACGCCGGCATTGTGGGCGCGCACGTAGTCAATCAAGGCCCAGCGATCATCGGCGGACAGAGTGTTGGCGAAACCGGGCATCGCCTCGCGACCCTCGGGGTCTTCGATACCGTGGCTTAGGAACCAAAACATCTCTCCGTCGCTATGTTCCTGGATGTGCGGCTGCGTCAGGTCGGCGGGCTTGATCTGCAAGCCGGCGGCGGCCGGGCCGTTGCCCTCGCCTTCGGGGCCGTGGCAACTGACGCAATTCTGCGCGAACAGTGCCTGGCCGCGGGCGATGGCGGCGGCGGAGAAGCCGGTCGGCGAGGTCTGGAAGCTGGTCGGATACGCCTCGACGATCAGCACCGAGAGGGACGGCGCGCGCCAGATGATCGCGACCAGAAAGACGAACAGCGCTGCCTGACGGAAGCGTCGCCACAGCAGCGCGGCCGCCATCAGCAGGGCCGCGACGCCAATGACGAGCAGGCTTAGCAAGACTTGGTGCCGGATGTCCGGGTCCTGCTGCACCGCGAGCAGGCTGGGTTGCCAGGAGAACGGCCAGACCGGTGTCTGGTGTGCGCCGGGAACGGTGGAGGCAAGGAAGGCGGCGGCCGTGACGATCGCGAGGCCGATCGCGGTCTCGATCGATACGGAAATCAGCAGGTGGCGGCGCGCATCCGTCACGGCCGCGGCCAGGCGGTCGGTCAGCCAGAGGCGGTTGACCGTCGCCAGAACCAGCGCGCACAGAAATAGACCGATTTTCAACAGTGCAATGTGGCCGTATCGAGTACCGAAAAGGGCTGGCAGGCTGCCGATCAACTGCACCCCCTGGACAAGGCCGGTGCCTGCCAGAACCAGGACGCAGGCTAATGCGATCGGCGAGAACCTGAGGCAGACCGACGCCGCGGCGGCGGGCGGCAGAACCCGCAGGCTGATCCAGAGCGGCAGCAGGCCACCCAGCCACAGGCCGGCGGCGAGAAGATGGAGGAATTCTGAGAGGAGGAGGCTGTTGCCGGCCGCGCCAGCGGTGGCACCGGCGTGGCCGATGAAGCCTTGGAGGCCCAGCGCTGCCGCGATCAGAACGATGCTTGCATAGAGGGTGATAGAAGTCCGGATCGGATGTTCCGAACTGGGCCGGGCCATAAGTGAGGCGAGTGTGGCAAGCAGCAGCAACCCCAGCCGAACCATCAGTGTTGTGCCGTAGCGGGTGTGTTCGGCGACCACGGGCAGCGCCGCCCAGGTCTCGGCCGCGTCGCCGGCGCCGGCGATAGCGGCGGATTGCAGCGTGAACCAAGCCAGGCCGGCGAGCAG
>DASYBP010000612.1:0-13481 GCA_036500715.1 Rhodopila sp. | reverse complement strand
GTGGCGTACGCCCCCTCGGTCATGCTGAGTTTTCCCAACAGGATGGCGCCGGCGCGTTCCAGCCGCTCGACCACGGTCGCGGTGTAAGGCGGGACAAAATCCCTGTGGATGAACATGCCCGCCGACGTCGGCGCAAAGCTGGTGTAGCAAAGGTCCTTCACCGCGATCGGCACGCCATGCAGCGGACCCCGGCAGAAGCCGCGCCGCAGCTCCGCTTCGGCTTCGCTCGCCTTCGCTCGGGCGCGGTCGGCCAGCAGCGTCGTGTAGGATTTCAGTACGCCGTCGTGGCGTGCGATCCGCGACAGCAACGCCTCGGTGACGCCAGTTGGCGTCAGCGCGCCGCTTCGAATCCCGGCCGAAACGTCTATCAGGCTGAGGTAGTGTACGTGGTCTGATGCCATGATCTGAGTTCCCCCATGATTGTTTAGAAGGACCGCCAGTCGCCAAGTGCCTCGACGCCGGCGGCGGCGCGCAGCACAACTGCGTCCTGGAAATGCCGACCGACCAGCATCAACCCGATCGGCAAGCCATTCCGCATCGCGCACGGCACGCTGATCGCCGGGTGGCCGCTGGCATTCAGCACCGCAGTGTTGCCGATCATCGGCAGGGCGCATTCCAGTGTTTCGGCAAACGTCGCCTGGGCCGGCGGCATCGGCAGCGCCGGGAAGGGGATGGTCGGCATGGCCACCACGTCGCAACGGCCGAACGCGGCAGTGTAGGCGTCCCGCACCTTCCCGCGGAGCGCCTGCGCCTTGGCGAAGTACCGCCCGTGGTAGCGGTTCTGCAAATGCTCGCCCATCAGCAGGGAGGTCAGCGCCGACGGGCTGAGCGCATCCGGCCGTGCTCGCCACCCCTCCGAGAAGGCGTCGAACAGCGACATCGACGTGTAACCCTCGCCATAGCCGCCAGTGCCGGCACCGAACATCAGTGCCGCGGTGCCCTCGAAGCAGATGCCGGTAAAGATCGCGAACATCTCCTCGTGCGCTGGGACGGCAACCTCCTCGGTCTCGGCACCTGCTGCCTGCATGCGCTCCAGCGTCTCCCGCACGGCCAAGTCAGAGGCAGGGTCACTTTCCGGCCGACCAAAACCCTCCTGCATGACGCCGATGCGCATCCCGCGCAGGCCTTCGCCGAGCGCCGCTAGATAATCCACCTGGGGGACCGACGCCGGCTGGCGCGGATCCAGCCCGTCCGGCCCGGCGATGACCGTCAGCAGCCGAGCCACATCCTCGACCGTGGCACCCATCGGACCGCAGTGGTCGATACTCGCTTCCAGCGCGCAGATGCCAGTGTAAGGAACAAGACCATGGGTCGGTTTCAGCCCGACCACGCCGCACCAGGCGGCCGGGATGCGGATCGATCCACCCTGATCGCAGCCGAGCGCCATCGGCACGTCGCCCGCCGCGATCGCCGCGGCGCTGCCGCTGGACGACCCACCCGCCGAGAACGCCGGCGCATGCGGGTTGACCACACGCTGTGGCCAGCCTGTGTGGCTGTGGCCCGAATAGCTGAGGTTCTCACACACAGTCTTGCCGTGGATGGTGCCGCCGGCCGCGAGAATGCGGGTCACCACGGTCGCGTCGGAATCGGCGACGAAGCCATCGAAAACCCGCGAGCCGTTGCGCAGCGGCAGACCTCGCACCGCGGTATTGTCCTTGATGCCGACCGACTTGCCGGCCAGCAGTCCCCTGCCGGAACCGGTGATCGGCCCCAGCCACGCCCAAGCTCCAAACGGATTCTCGGCCGCGGTCGGCGCTCGGCCTGGCGGGCGCGGCGACAGCTCCGCTCCCGGCACAACCGGATCCGGCATGGCGTCAAGCTGCTGCATCGCGGCCACCGATTTGTCGAGGGCCGCGCGCATGGTTGCGGCGATGTCAGTGCTCAGTGGCGGCAGGCCGAGGCGGTTCGCCCCGTCCTGCAGATCCCGAACGGTCGGGCCCGAGAACGCCATCGTTCAAGCCGCTTTCGTGGCGTGCTCCGGCATGGCGGCCGCGCAGGCGACGACCTCGTCTGTCGTCATAACATCGGCGAACAGCGTTACCATGTTCGCCAGCGTCGCATTGTGCTCCGCGTCGGTCAGAGCGGCATTGCCGTCGCTGACAAAAATTACCCGATAGTCGCGCTGCATGGCATCCCTGGCAGTCGATTCGCAGCAGCAATTGGTCAGCGTGCCGGTGATGATCAGTGTGTCGATTCCGGCCGCACGCAGCCGCTCATCCAGGTCGCAGGCGCCGGGGACAAATCCGCTGAAACGCGTCTTGTCGACAATCCAGTCGGACGGCTGCACATCCAGTTGCGGCGAGAGCGCGAAATGATAACAGTCCGGACCGAATGCCTCCACCATCGCCTCGCGGCGAGAGGGACTGAACATAGCGTCATAAAACGCCGACCAGCTCTTCAGCGCGCCGGCGTCGGTCATAAATCGCAGGTAGACGATGGTGCCGCCACCCTCGCGCACCGCCTTGGTGATCCGGTTCACGTTAGGTACGATCTCGCGCGCCGTCGGCACCTCAACCGGCGCGCCCTGGTCCATGAAGCCATTCTGCAGGTCGACGACGACATGGGCCGTGCGGCTCGGGTCGAGCGTCGTGAAAATATGCCGTTGCGGCCGGTTCAGGGCGACGCGGTCAAGGATGATCTGGGGAATGTCGATCGTATGCATCTCGGTTCCTCTCCTTTGTGCAGTCAGGCGGCTCGGCGTACGTCCGCTACCCGCAGACAAGACGCGGTATGGCTGGCGCCTACAACGCTGCGGGCCGGGAAGGCAGCGGTGCAGGCAGGGATTTCGAACTTGCAGCGCGGCGCGAAGCTGCAGCCGCGCGGCAAGTTGCGCAGATCGGGCGGACTGCCCGATATGGCCTCGATCTGGCTATCGCGCGACTGGCCGTGCACGGTCGAGGACAGCAGACCCAGCGTGTAGGGGTGCGCGGGTCGCATCAGGACATCGGCGACGGTGCCATATTCGATGATCCGTCCAGCGTACATCACCGCCACCTTGTCGGCGATCTGCGCGGCCACGCCAAGATCATGGGTCACGAAAATCACGCCCATGCCGAACGCGCGCTGCAGGCCGCGCAGCATCACCAGCACCTGGATCTGCACCGTCGCATCCAGCGCCGTCGTCGGCTCGTCTGCCAGCAGCAGCGACGGGCGGCAGGATAGTGCCAACGCCATCATCGCCCGCTGGCGCAGGCCGCCCGACAACTCGTGCGGATAGGCGCGCAGCCGACGCTCGGGCGACGGCACCTTCACCAATTGCAGCAACTCCAGCGCCCGCGCCTTGGCTGTCGCCCGCGAACACCGATCGTGTCGCATCACTGTCTCGGCGATCTGGTCGCCGATGCGGTAAACCGGATCGAGCGCGGTCATCGGCTCCTGGAAGATCATCGAGACCACCGGGCCGCGCACCTCGTCCATCGCGCGCTCGCTCAGCCCCAGGATATCATGTCCCGCAACGCGGATGCTGCCGGTGACAACCGTCCGTCGTGGCGGATGCAGCCGCAAGATCGACCGCATCGTCACCGACTTGCCCGACCCGGATTCGCCGATGATGCACAGCACCTCGCCTGGCAGTACATCGAACGAGACGCCGTTGACCGCGGCGACCGTGGCCTCGCGGCTGACAAAATTGACGGTCAGGTCGCGGATTTCGACCAGCGCGCGGGGTGGTCCGACGTCGATCAACGGGGCATCCATCAGTGCATGGCCTTGCTGTGACCCGACCCCGGATGCGCCATGTGGCAGGCGACAAGATGGTCGGCCGCGTGCGGGTTCCACGGGCCCGATACCGGCTCGTTCAACACCGGCTCGTTAAGCATTGGCGTCTTCGCCTCGCACACCGCTTCGGCATGCGGGCAGCGTGGCCGGAAGCGGCAGCCGGACGGCGGGTTGACCGGGTTGGGCGGATCACCAACCAAGGGCGGGTCATCGATACGGTCGGCCGGATCGACGGTCAGGCGGCAGGCCAGCAGCGCCGCGGTATAGGGGTGGCGCGGCGCCCGGTAGATTTCTTCCACCGGCCCAAGTTCGACCACCTGACCAAGATACATCACCAGCACACGGTCGGCGATGTATTGCACCACGTGCAGGTCGTGCGAGATGAACATGTAGGTCAGATCAAAATCCCGCTTGAGCTGACACAGCAAATTCAGCACCTGGGCTTCCACCGATTTGTCGAGTGCCGATACCGCCTCGTCCAGGATCAGCATTCGCGGACCCAGCGCCAACGCTCTGGCGATATTGACGCGCTGCTTCTGCCCGCCGGAAAGCTCGTGCGGGTAGCGTCCGGCGAAATGCTCCGGCTGCAAACCGACCCGCCGCAGCAGGTCCCACGCCGTGTCCTTCGCCTGAGCCCGCGCCATACCGTGGACCCGCGGCGCATAGGCAATCGACTCCTCGGCCGGCATACGCGGGTTCAATGACGAATAGCTGTCCTGGAACACCATCTGCATGTTGCGTCGCATCTCGCGCAACGGCAGGCCGTTGGGAACGCCGACCGGATCGCCGTCGAAAATCAGTTCGCCTGCGTCGCGGGTGAGCAGATGCATCAACAGCCGAGCCAGGGTGGATTTGCCGCAGCCCGATTCGCCGACCACGCCCAGCGTCTCGCCCTTCAGCACACTGAACGACACGCCATCGACAGCCTTCACCTGCGCCACCTTGCGATTGAGAATGCCGCCGCGGATCGGAAAGTACCGTTGCAGGCCTTTCGCGATCAGCATCGGCTGCGCTCTGCCGCCGCGATCGTCCGGCCGTTGCGGCTGTGCATTCATGCCTTGACATCCATCGCCTGTCGCAGCCCGTCGCTGAACAGGTTGAAGGCGATCGAGGTAACCAGGATCGCGACCCCCGGCATCGCGCAGACCACCGGCTGCACATAGATCGCCTGCCGCAGGGTCGACAGCATCAGCCCCCAGTCCGGCGTTGGCGGCGAAACGCCCAGGCCGAGGAATGACAGACCCGACGCCAGCAAGATCGAAGCCGACACGAGAGTCGACGCATAGACGAGGGTTGGCGAGACTGTATTGACGAGAATATGGTTGAACACGATCGACATCGTGGAGGCCCCGCTAGCACGCGCGGCGTCGACAAAATCCATGCCACGGATCTGGCTGGTTGCCGTCTCTGCCACGCGGCATAGCGGTGGTGTCAATACAACTGTCAGGGTGACGAGCTGGTTCACCATTCCGCCGCCAAGACTGCCGGAAATCGCTACCGCCAGCAACACTGACGGAAAGGCGAAAAACACGTCCATGGTGCGCATGATCAGCATGCCGAGCCGGCCGCCGGCGTAGCCGGCAACCACGCCGAACAGGCCGCCGATGATGGTAGCTGCAAATACCGGCAGGATGCCCATCAGTAACGAGGTGCGACCGCCATACAGCAGTCGGGACAGCATGTCCCGCCCCTGCTCGTCTGTCCCCAGATAATTAGTACGGAAAAATAACGGCTTCAACCGGTGCGCCATGCTGGCCCTGTTGGGATCGAACGGCGCCAGCAACGGCGCGAACACCGCCGACAGTACAATCAGAATGATCAGCGCCAGAAAGCCCAGCGTCACGTAGTCATACCGCAGCCGCTGCCAGACGTTCCCCCAGTAGCCGCGCAGCCGCGCCGATGCCACGGCCGCGACAACCGTGTCCGCCGTCGCCGTGTCAGTGATGGCGGACAGACCACTCATCCGCGCTTGATCCGCGGGTCGACCGCGGTCTGCAGCAGATCGACGATCAGGTTGATGGCGACGAACGCCATCGCGAGCACCAGGATCGTGCCTTGCAACAGCGGAATGTCGCGGCTCAGGATCGCCTTGTTCAGCAGGAACCCGGTGCCAGGCCAGGTAAAGACGGTCTCGACCAAGATCGACCCGCCGATCAGGTAGCCAACCTGCAGGCCGAACATCGCCAGGATCTGCGGCAGTGCGTTGCGGATCGCATGCACGACGACGGCAGTGCGGCCCAGACCGTTGGCCCGCAGCGTCTGGATAAAATCGAGTCCGAGCACCTCGGCAATCGAGGAGCGTGTGGTGCGCATCAGGATGCCCAGCGGTGTCATGGCCAGCGCGATGATCGGCATGATCGCAGACTTCGCCTCTGACCAGCGGAACCAGGTGAAAGTGTCCGAACCCTTGGAGCCCATGCCAGTGGCGGGCAACCAGCCGAGTTCGACGGCGAAAATGATCACCAGGATCACCCCCAGCCAGAAACTTGGCACGCTGATCCCAAGCACGGCAATCCCGGTGGAGAACCGGTCAAGGAAGCCGCCGATGCGGGTAGCGGCAAGAATTCCCAAGCCTAGCGCGATGGCGAAGGACAGCACGGCGGAAATCACCGCGATCGGAACCGTGTTGGCAAGCGCCCGTGTCACCTCACCCAGCACCGGCCGGTTGGTCTGGATGGAGATCCCAAGATTGCCGGTCACCGCGTGTCCCAGCCAGATCAGGTACTGGACCGGGATCGGCTTATCCAGGCCATAGGCGTGTTGCAGTTCAGCGATGTCCTTCGCGGTTGCATCGGGTGGCAGCAGGCTTTGCACCGGATTGCCCGGTGCCAGATAGATCAGTGCGAAGCAAATGACTGTCACCCCGATGCTGATCGGAATCGTCATCAGAATTCGACGAGCAGCGTATAGCCACATGTGACTACGGGGCGATCGTGATCGGTGTCAGGTCCTGAAACCAGCTTTGCGCCTGAACGAACCCATGTACCTTCGGCGAAATCGCGCGTGGGTTGAGGTCGTGGGCGATGAAGATTTCCTGGGCATCGGCAACGGCTGTTTCGTGCAATTTTGCGATCAGCTTGTCGCGGGTCGGCGTGTCGAACGTCGACAGTGCCTGCTCACCCAGCCTGTCGATCGCCGGGTCGGTAAAGTAGCCCCAGTTCCAGCCGTTCGGTGGCTGATAGCGCGTCATCGTTCCCTTCATGACACCCTGCACCGGCTCGATCGATGACAGGCTGACGTTGATGGCATCGTATTTGTCGTATTTGTGGGAGCCGCCGATGAAAACGTCGATCAGGGAATTCCAGTCCATCGGCGCCAGTGTGACCTGGAACCCGGCGGCGTCGAGCTGTTCTTTCACCAATTCGTTCATCGGCAACGGCTGCATCTGTCCGGAGCCCGAAGTCGAGATGCCGACTGTGAATTTGCACGGCATGCAGCCGGCTTCCTTCAGGAGCGCCTTCGCCTTCTCGAGATTGAAGCTGTACTTCATCGGATTTCCGTACCAGACCTGCGATTCGATGAACTTGCCGTAGCCGGGCGTTGCCACGCCCTGCAGCATGTCCATGAGTTCATCGCGGTTGATGGCGTAGTTGGCGGCCTGCCGGACGCGAAGATCATTGAACGGCGGGCGGTCGACGCGAAGCTGATAATCCCAGTTGTGCGGATACGGGACAGTAATGATGGTCATTCCGCCTTCCTTGAGGCGCGGGATCGTGTCGGGTGACGGCGCCTCGATAAAATCAACCTGTCCCGACAGCAGTGATGCCGCGCGCGTCGAGGCTTCCGGCATCGGCAGAAGGACCAACCGGTCGTGCTTCGGAACACGTCCCTGGTCCCAGTAATCGGTGTTCTTTACCAGTTCTAACCGCTCGTGCGGCACGACCTTGTCGAATTTGTATGGTCCAGTGCCGGCTGGTTGTTTGGCGTAGCCCGCATAGTCGTTGTTGAGCTTCGTCACGGCACAGTTTGAGACCTGGAAATAGCCCGTGATCTCGTACGGCAGCAGCGAGTCCTCGATCGCGGTGTGCGCCGCGATGGTGTAGTCGTCGATCTTGTCGACGCTGGCGATGTTGGTGATCTGCCAGCCCTGCATGGCGTGGTGGCGCACGTTGTATTGTGGCGATTCCGAATCGGCGACGCGATGGAAGTTCCAGACCGCGGAGTCGGCGTTCCATTCGCAGCCATCATGAAACTTCACGCCGTGCCGAAGTTTAAAGATCCAGGTCTTGTGGTCGTTCGGATCGATCGACCAACTTTCGGCCAGCGCGGGACGGATGTTCGGCGCGCGATCAGAGTGCGACAGGTCCCATTCGATCAGGCTGTCGTAGATGGAAAATCCGACGAACCGAAAGCCCTCATAGCCCTGGTCAGGAGCGCCCGTCCAATCGGGAATGTCGGCGGCGCTCATTGCCACGCGGAGGACTGTTTCGGCGTACGCCGCGCCGGCTGGCAATGTCAGGCTGGCGGCAAGCCCAAGGCTCAGGGCGCGCAGATGACGGGACGGTTCGAGGTGCGGCATTTTGCTGACTCTCCCGATCAACCAAGGCAGGCGGACGCGGACCACTTGACCATACCGGCAGGCATTCGCGGGCACCGTGAACCTCTGTTGCAACCGACAACGCAAGGCCTGTGCCACCGCCGCGGCCTGATGCATCCTGGACGGGGTCGTACGATCGAATGTCGTATGCACATGGTTTATGCAGATTTCTGCCCGATCAGGGCCGCGGGCCGCCTGCGATCAGGGCGGATGCGAACCTGTTGGGGTTCGGGCGGGCAGGCTTCGGGCTGACAAGCTTTCGGAGCGCGGCTTGAATACGATACCCGTTCGACGCAAACTGTCACGGACCTGAAGCTAAAGAGCAGAATGCCGGGCGACGATCGAGACGCGCGGCCGTCGGGCCGGGGTTATCCATGGCGTCGAAAAGTCTGACACGACTGACCTATCTTGGCGTCGCTCTGATCATGCTGGCCGTTGCTCCGCAGCGACTCGCGGCCGATGCGCCTGACCCGCGCTCTGCGGATGGTCAACTCATGGGCCCGTACGGAGATGCGATCCGATCTCTTACGCAACGCAACGGCGCCCCTTGTTGTTCGGACAGCGACTGCCGGCCTGCCAAGTATCGCGTCAACACCGCGGGCCGCTATGAAGTCTTTATCGGCCGGCTGACAGAGAACGGTTCCGGGTGGGCGGACGGCCCCAACACATGGATCGAGGTTCCCCCCGAACGCGTCACTCCGCCGGACCGCCGTCCGAATATACCGTTTGGACTTGCGTGCTGGCGTTCCCGGTACCTGTTTCTGAGCGGTGGTTTCGTCTGCTTCACACCGGGAACCGGGACATAGGACGGGCCACTGCCGCGTGCGTGTATCACTCAATCGTGTTTGTACCCACCAGGGGTTCGCACGTTTGCTTGTCAAAAGGGTCGGGTTTTTTGGACCACCCTGAAGGCTGACCAAAGCCCCTCAAAGGGCGCTGTAACAAGGGGAGGACACCATGCCATCGACCCGCTGGACGATGATCGTTCTGTGCTGCCTGGCGAACACGATCAACTACATCGATCGAGCCAATCTGGCGGTCGCGGCCCCGATGATACAACGCGACCTGGGCTTCGATGCCGCCACCATGGGGCTCATTCTGAGTGGTTTTTTCTGGACTTACTCGTTCATGCAGTTGCCGTTTGGCTGGTTCGCCGACCGGTTTGGGCCACGCATCTCGCTTTCTCTCGCGGTCGTCTGGTGGTCGGTCTTCACCGCGCTCACATCGGTGGCGCGTGGCTTCCTCACATTGATGGGCTGTCGCCTGTTGCTTGGGGTCGGCGAGGCCGGCGCCTATCCGTCCTGCGCGAAAGTTGCGGCGAACTGGTTTCCCCGGCGCGAGCGAGCGCTTGCGGCGAGCATTTTCGACAGTGGTTCGCGCATCGGCGCCGCCGTCTCCTTGCCGCTGGTCGCCTGGATTATCGCGACCTTCAACTGGCAAACTTCTTTCGTCGTTACCGGCGCGCTAGGCGTGATTTGGGCGGTGTTCTGGATCATCATCTACCGTGACCCGGAGCATCATCGTTCGGTATCCCCCGAACAACTGGGACGGCTACAGGCGGAGCGTGGGACCAAGGCAGGAAGCGGTCCGCATATTTCCTGGCTGTCTCTGTTCAATTACCGCACCATCTGGGGCATGATGGTGGGCTTCTTCTGCCTCAACTTCGTCATCTACTTTTTCATCACCTGGTTCCCGACGTATCTGGTACAAGCACGCGGATTTTCGCTGGCACAGTTGGGCACGCTGGGACTGCTGCCGGGGCTCGCATCGATCCCCTGCGGGTGGCTCGGCGGCGTTACCTCCGACGCCCTGTTCCGCCGCGGCTGGAGCCTGACCGCGGCGCGGAAGACGTGTCTGGTTGGCGGCATGCTCACGTCCTCGGTCATTACGCTCTCGGCCTTTCTGCCGAATGTCTATCTTGCCCTGGCTTGTTTCGCGATCGCCTACGGCAGCCTGGCATTCACGGCTGCGAGTATCTGGTCCCTGCCCGGCGATGTCGCGCCGACGCCGGCGCACGTGGCCTCGATCGGGGGGATTCAGAACTTTGCCTCCAATCTGGCGGGGATCGTCACAACCACCTTCACGGGCGTGATGCTGACCATCACCAGCGGGTCGTTCCTGGTTCCGCTGCTGGTCGCAGGCGCCTTCTGCGTCGCTGGTGCGGCCGTGTATCTGTTTGTGGTAGGTGACATCGCGCCGTTGCCGCCGCTGGCCCACGACGCGGCCGCGGGGCGGGTGGGGGCAGCCGATTAGGGCAATGTCAACCTGGCTCAATCGCGAAGCGATCTCAGGCTGATGAAATTGCTCGCGAAATAGAAGCTAGAGCATTTCACGTCGGAAATGCTCTAGCCCTTCACCACCTCTGCCATCGTGCTGCCCAGCGCCGCGGGGCTCGCGGCGACGTGGATGCCGGCGCTGCGCATGGCGTCCATCTTCGCCGCGGCCGTGTCCCTGCCGCCGCTGATGACCGCACCGGCGTGACCCATGCGCCTGCCTGGCGGCGCGGTTGCGCCGGCAATGAAACCCACCGTCGGCTTCTTCACGCTGTTCCCGGCCAGGAATTCCGCGGCATCGATCTCGCTCGGCCCACCGATCTCGCCAATCATGACGATCTGCCTGGTTTCCGGGTCAGCCAAAAACATCTCCAGCACTTCGATGAAATCGGTGCCCTTCACCGGGTCGCCCCCGATGCCGACGCAACTGCTCTGGCCCATGCCGGTCGCGGTTGTCTGCGCCACCGCTTCATAGGTCAGCGTACCGGAGCGAGAGACGATCCCAACCGAACCACGTCTATGGATGTGGCCTGGCATGATGCCGATCTTACACTCGTCAGGCGTGATCACGCCCGGGCAGTTCGGCCCGATCAGGCGGGAGTTTGACCCACTGAGCGCGCGCTTTACCCGCACCATGTCGAGCACCGGAATCCCCTCGGTGATGCAGACAATCAGCGGGAATTCGGCATCGATCGCCTCCAGGATCGCGTCGGCCGCAAAGGGCGGGGGGACGTAGATCACGCTGGCGTCGGCGCCGGTCTTCTGGCGACATTCGTATACCGTATCGAACACCGGAAGGTTCAGATGCGTCATGCCCCCCTTCCCCGGCGTCACGCCGCCGACCATCTTCGTCCCGTAGGCGATCGCCTGTTCGGAGTGATACGTGCCCTGCGCTCCGGTAAAGCCTTGGCAGATGACTTTCGTCGCCGCGTTCACAAGAACCGACATTATGCGGCCTCCCGCACGGCCTTGACGATCTTCTCGGCCGCATCCGCCAGGTTGTCGGCGGCGACGATGGGCAGGTTCGACCTGGCGAGGATTTCCTTGCCAAGCTCGACGTTTGTCCCTGCCAATCTCACGACCAAAGGTACGGAAAGCTGTACTTCCCGCGCGGCCGAGACCACACCCTCGGCAATCACGTCGCAGCGCATGATGCCGCCGAAGATGTTGACCAATATACCCTCGACGTTCGGATCGGACAGGATGATCTTGAATGCGGCGGTCACCCTTTCCTTTGTCGCGCCCCCGCCGACATCCAGGAAGTTCGCGGGCGCCATGCCAAACAGCTTGATGATGTCCATGGTCGCCATCGCCAGGCCGGCGCCGTTAACCATACAGCCGATATTGCCGTCCAGCGCCACGTAGTTGAGCTCGAACCTGGCCGCTTCCAGTTCCTTCGGGTCCTCCTCGGCCTCGTCGCGCAGCTTTTCCAGTTCGGGGTGACGAAACAGCGCGTTATCGTCGAAGCTGACCTTTGCATCCAGGGCGACGACATCGCCGCTGCCGGTGACCACCAACGGGTTGATCTCGATGACCGCGCAGTCCAAGGCAAGATATGCCGTATAGAGGCCGGTGACGAACCTGCCGAACGCGGCCGCCTGCTTGCCGGTCAACCCCAGGCCGGCGGCGAGGCGCCGTCCATGGAAGCCTGAGATGCCCGATGCTGGATCAACGCCCACGCGCAAGATCTTCTCCGGATGCCTGGCAGCGACGTCCTCGATCTCCATGCCCCCTTCGGTGGAGGCGATGATCGTGACGCGTCCAATGATCCGATCCACCAGCAGCGACAGATAGAGTTCGCGCGCGATATCGCAGCCTGCCTCGACGTAAACGCGGCGCACCGGACGGCCAGCGGGACCGGTCTGCTTGGTTATCAGCGTGTGCCCGATCATCGCTTCCGCGGCCGCCTTCGCCTCGGCTGGGGAGCGTGCGAGGCGCACACCGCCCTTGCCGTCCGGATCGTCGGCGAAGCGACCGGCCCCGCGGCCGCCTGCGTGGATCTGCGACTTCACTACGTAAACCGGGCCAGGAAGCTTGGCGGCGGCTGCCTGCGCCTCTTCCGGCGTCCACGCAACATGGCCTTCAAGGACCGTGACTCCGTAGCGCTTCAGCAGCTCCTTGCCCTGGTATTCGTGGATGTTCATGGGCGGCTCCTCAGCCGATCAGCTCGCGAGATGCATCGATCAGTTCGCGAACCGCCCCGCACGACTTTTGGAACGCGGCCCTTTCGGTCGGATTCAGTTCGATCTCGACGATCCTTTCCACGCCACCGGCGCCAATCACGACCGGGACGCCGACGTATAGGTCCTTGATGCCGTATTGCCCGGTCAGATAGGCGGCGCACGGCAGGACGCGCTTCTTGTCTTTCAGATACGCCTCGGCCATCGCGATCGCCGAAGCGGCGGGCGCGTAAAAGGCACTGCCGCGTTCCAGCAGTTTGACGATTTCGCCGCCGCCGTTGGCGGTGCGCTCGCAGATCGCGTCGATCTTCGCCTGCGTAGACCAGCCCATCCTGATCAGGTCTGGCACCGGGATTCCCGCGACGGTGGAGTAACGCGTCAGCGGCACCATCGTATCGCCATGCCCACCCAGCACGAACGCGGTCACATCCTCCACCGACACGCCGAATTCGTGCGCCAGGAAAAGGCGGAAACGCGAACTGTCGAGCACACCCGCCATGCCAACGACCTTGGTGGCCGGCAGTGCCGACTTTTCCTTCATGACCCAAACCATCGCGTCGAGCGGGTTGGTGATGCAGATGACGAAGGCGTTCGGGCAGTTCGCCTTGATGCCCTCCGCCACCTGGGCGATGACGCCGGCATTCTTGCCGATCAGGTCGTCACGCGACATGCCGGGGGTGCGGGGGAAGCCGGCGGTGACGATCACCACATCGGCGTCCTTGATCGCGGCGTAGTCGGAGCCGCCGGTCATGTTGGCGTCGAACCCCTCGACCG
>DASYBP010000611.1:0-5535 GCA_036500715.1 Rhodopila sp. | reverse complement strand
CAACAGTGCGGAAACACCGAACTCGCGAACGTTTACACCGAACGGGCACAGAACCGGGCCGATGCCATTCGGCGCCTGATGTGGGACGCCGACAACGGCGTGTTCACCGATTACCTCTGGCGTGAGGGGAAAGTTACGCAGGCCATCACTGCCGCGACGCTGTATCCGCTGTTTCTCCAGGTTTCCTCCGCGGAACAGGCTCGAACCGTCGCGGACCTGGTCAGCAGCGAGCTGCTGCAGCCCGGCGGGCTTGCCACCACACTGGTCAACAGTGGGCAGCAGTGGGACGCTCCGAACGGCTGGGCGCCGCTGCAGTGGATCGCGGTCGTAGGCTTGCGGAATTATGGTTACGACACGCTTGCCAAAGACATCGCCAGCCGATGGGTCGCGGGAAACATTTCAGTCTACCAGCAGGAGGCGAAGCTCGTCGAGAAATACGACGTCCTGAACCCCGGCATGGGTGGCGGGGGTGAGTATGCGACGCAGATCGGCTTCGGCTGGACCAACGGCGTACTGCTCGCGTTGGGGTCGCTCTACCCCGATCTGAAGGCCGCCGCCGAAGCTGCGATCCCCAACGCACAAGTCGCAGCCGCGCAGTAAACTGGCCTCTTACAGATCCCATGCCGTTGCCGGGCCTTGACTCAGCTCACGAAATCTCTATCTCCGCACCAGCGGTCGGGTCAATAACCGCCGCGCCATTGTTTCAACCCGGCCCGCGCCCACACGAGACGCGGGTTAGTCGTGTTTCCAGCGACGAAACGCGCAAACTACGGCAACCGCCGGGCCCGCGTCATCAAACGTGGCCCGGACATCCGTAACGGAACCAACCGACCTCATGGCAGCATCCGCCACCGCGCGCGCCCCAGAGCCCGTGCAAGACCATTTCCGGGGCGAGGATTTCGCCTCCCTTCTCGACGAAACACTCGGCGTAGACACTGGTTTCGACGGCTCCGTCGTCACCGGCCGGGTCATCCGCCTCACCGACGAATTCGCCATTGTTGATGTCGGCCTGAAGTCCGAGGGCCGTGTCGCCCTCAAGGAATTCGGCCCGCCCGGCGCCAAGCCGGACGTCAAGCCCGGCGACATGATCGAACTCTATGTCGAGCGCTATGAAGATCGTGATGGCGCGATCATTCTGTCGCGCGAGAAGGCTCGCCGCGAGGAGGCCTGGACCAACCTGGAAAAAGCGTTCGAGGCCCAGAAGCGCGTCGATGGCACTATCTACGGCCGGGTCAAGGGCGGCTTCACGGTCGACCTCGGCGGCGCGGTGGCGTTCCTGCCTGGCAGCCAGGTCGATATTCGCCCCGTGCGCGACGTAAGTCCGCTGATGGGGACGCCGCAGCCGTTCCAGATCCTGAAGATGGACCGCGCCCGCGGCAATATCGTCGTGTCCCGCCGCGCCGTGCTGGAGGAAACCCGCGCCGAACAGCGCAGCGAGCTGATCCAGGGCCTGAAGGAAGGCATGATCCTGGATGGTGTGGTCAAGAACATCACCGATTACGGCGCCTTCGTGGACCTCGGCGGCGTCGACGGCTTGTTGCATGTTACCGACATCGCCTGGCGCCGCATCAACCATCCTTCGGAAGCGCTGACCATCGGCCAGCAGGTCAAGGTTCAGGTCATCCGCTTCAACTCTGACACCCAGCGCATCAGCCTCGGCATGAAGCAACTGGAAGCAGACCCATGGGAAGGCGTCGTGGCGAAATATCCGCCGGGAGCCAAGTATTCCGGCCGGGTCACCAACATCACCGACTATGGTGCCTTCGTGGAATTGGAACCCGGCGTCGAGGGCCTGGTCCACGTGTCGGAGATGTCCTGGACCAAGAAAAACGTCCACCCTGGCAAGATCGTCTCCACCAGTCAGGAAGTCGACGTCATGGTGTTGGACGTCGACAGCTCCAAGCGGCGCATCTCACTGGGCCTCAAGCAGGTGCAGCGCAACCCCTGGGAGCAGTTTGTCGAGGAACACCCGATCGGCTCCGAGGTCGAGGGCGAGATTCGCAACATCACGGAGTTCGGCCTGTTCATCGGCCTGTCCCCGGATATCGACGGCATGATCCACATGTCCGACCTGTCCTGGGACGAAGCGGGCGAGGCGGCGATGGCCGGCTACGAGAAAGGCCAGATCGTCAAGGCCAAGGTGCTCGACGTCGATGTCGAGAAGGAACGCATCAGCCTCGGCATCAAGCAGTTGCGTGACGATCCGGCGGCGACCATCCTCGACACCGTCCACAAGGGCGACGTCGTGACCTGCGTGGTCAGCGCGGTTCAGGCCAACGGCATTGAGGTCAAGGTCAACGACGTGCTGACCGGCTTCATCCGCCGCGCCGAACTCGCCCGCGACAAGGGCGATCAACGCCCTGACCGCTTTGCCGTCGGCGAAAAGGTCGACGCCAAGATCACCGCCGTCGACCGGCAGTCGCGCAAGCTGACCCTGACCATCAAGGGCAAGGAAGTCGAGGAAGAGAAGCAGGCGATGGCGGAATTCGGTTCGTCCGATTCGGGCGCCTCGCTGGGCGACATCCTGGGCGCGGCGATTCGTCGCCGCAACCAGATCGTCCAGGACGGTTAGACTCTCCACCAAGACACTCAGCGCATGTCGCTGGAGACGGACCTGCTTCTGGACAGGCGGCGCCTCAAGCGCCGCCTTGTCTTTTGGCGGATCTTTGCCATCCTCGCCCTGGTGGTCGCGGCACTGGTCGGACTGCGCGGGACCGGCCTCGAACCCACCGGCGCGCGCATCGCCCGGGTTTCGGTCGATGGTTTGATTACCGAAGATCGCAAACTCACCGAAGCGATCGAAGCGCTGGCTGAAAACAGCCAGGTCAAGGCGGTAATCCTCGCGATCGACAGCCCCGGCGGCAGCGTCGCGGGTGGCGAAACCCTGCACGACGCGATCGCGCGGGTCGCGACGAAAAAGCCGGTCGTGGTTACCATGGGCGGCGTCGCGGCCTCCGCCGGCTACATGATCGCCATGCCCGCCAGCCGGATTTTCGCCCGCGAAGCCACCCTGACCGGCTCGATCGGCGTCTTGCTCGAAACCGGCGAAATCTCTGGCCTCCTCGGCAAACTCGGTATCGGCGCGGAGGTGATCCGCTCTGGCCCCCTCAAGGACGAGCCCAGCCTGGTGCGTCCACTGTCACCGGCGGGACAGGAGGTTATGCAGGGTCTGGTGAACGATATGTACGACCAGTTCGTCGCAATGGTTGCAGCCGGCCGCCACATGGATGTCGCCAAGGTCAAGTCCTTGGCCGACGGACGTCCCTACACCGGCCGCCAGGCGCTGGGACTCGGTCTGGTGGATGCGATAGGCGGCGAGCGCGAAGCCAAGGAATGGCTGACCTCAGAGAAAGGGGTGTCCGCCGACCTGCCCATCCAGGATATCTCGGAGCGTAGTCTCGCCCAACGGGCCTTGTCGGGTCGGCTGGCCACAATCTTTCAGGACATTCTGAAAATGCTGGTTTCACAAAGCCTTAGTCTTGACGGAGCCTGGGCCGTCTGGTTACGTTCCGGCAGGTGACGCCGGGGGGCTGCCGTTGACGAAATCCGAACTGATCGCGGAACTGGCGACCGCCAATCCGCACCTGCGCGGGCAGGATGTGGAAACCATCGTGGGCACTATATTCGAGGAGATCACCTTTGCGCTGGCACGCGGTGAGCGGGTCGAGTTGCGTGGGTTTGGCGCGTTCACAGTCAAGCACCGCGACGCTCGCACCGGACGCAACCCTAGGACGGGCGCCTCCGTTGCGGTGGACGAAAAATCCGTGCCTTTCTTCAAGGCTGGGAAAGAACTGCGGCTGCGGGTAAATGCCGGAAAAATCCCACGCGCCAGGGAGCGTAGATCCGCTTGAGGGATATTGCCCATCATGCTGTTCCTGATTGTCACCTTCATCTTGTGCTGCCCACTGGTGCTGTTCGCGCTATCGAATACCGAAATCGTCAGGCTCGGGATCTGGCCGACAGATTACGGATTGGACGTCCACCTTTCGCTCGCCATCCTGGTCTCGATGGCGATCGCGTTCTTGCTTGGTGCGATCGTCGTATGGATGTCCGAACTGGGTCAGCGACGCCGAGCGAGGCGTGCTGAGCGCAAGGTGCGGATGCTGGAAGCGGAAATCGAGGACCTGAAAGCCCGCACCGCTTCCGTCGCCTTGCCGCGGGCAGCCTGATGTCCTCCGACAACAGGTTGATCGTGGCGCTGGACACGGCCGACATCGGTCGCGCCTGCACATGGGCGGAAGACCTCGCACCGCACGCCGGCCTGTTCAAGCTGGGCCTTGAGTTCTTCCTGACGAATGGCGCCAACGGCTTCCGCCGGATCGGCGGGGCGCCGATTTTCCTGGACCTCAAGCTGCACGACATTCCCGACACGGTGGCCGGCGGCGTGCGAGCGGTGCTGGGTCTGCGGCCGAAGATGTTGACTGTGCACGGCGCCGGCGGCTCCGCGATGATCCGCGCGGCGCAGCAAGCTGCCGCCGTTGCCGGACCTGATCGCCCGATGATCCTGGCGGTAACCGTTCTCACCAGCCTTAGTCATGCCGATCTGCATTCGATCGGGATCACTGTTGCGCCGTCCGAACAGGTGTTGCGGCTGGGCCGCCTCGCCATTGAGGCCGGCGCCGACGGCCTGGTCTGCAGCCCCGAGGAGGTCGGCCCGCTGCGTCAGGCGCTCGGTTCATCCGTCAAACTGGTCGTGCCCGGGATCCGCCCGGAAGGATCTCCGGCCGACGATCAGGCGCGCACCATGACGCCGGCACAGGCGATTGCCGCCGGCGCCGACTGGATCGTCGTGGGCCGCCCCATCACGGCCGCCCGCGACCCCGCCGCAACGGCCGCGGACATCGCCGCCAGCATTCGATGACTCAGGTCAAAATCTGCGGCATCAACGACCCGGTTGCCTTCGACACGGCCGTCCGGGCCGGCGCCGACTGGGTCGGGTTCGTCTTTTTCCCGCCCTCGCCGCGTTCCATCACACCCGAGGCCGCGGCCGCACTCTCCGCTCGCCATGTGGGCGGGCCGCCGCGGGTCGGCCTGTTCGTCGATCCGACCGTAGCGACGATCGCGCGAGTTCTCGACAGGCTCAAACTGGACATCCTGCAGATCTACGGTGCGGCGGATCGTCTGGAGGCCATCAGGGCCCAGTTCAGCCTGCCGATCTGGCGCGCGATCGGCATCAGCGGTAGAGCGGACTTGGCCGTAGGCGAACCACACGCCGACCGGGTTTTGTTGGAAGCCAGGCCGCCTGCCGCTGCGGATCGGCCTGGCGGAAACGCGACGACCTTCGACTGGTCGTTGCTCCGCGGCTGGAAAGCACCGGTCCCATGGGTTTTAGCGGGTGGCCTGACACCGGGAAATGTCTCGACCGCAATACGGGAAACCGGCGCGCCGGCCGTTGACGTCTCATCCGGTGTGGAGAGTCGGAAGGGGGTAAAGGACGCTGCTTTGATCGCAGCGTTCATCGCCGCTGCCAGGCTCGCCGCCCGATCGTAGGGCCGCAACCACCCGGGCAGCGTGCTATTTCTTCTTGGCGATTTC
>DASYBP010000610.1:0-19396 GCA_036500715.1 Rhodopila sp. | reverse complement strand
TTTTTCGCAACGATCTGTGGTTCGGTCCCGCGCTTTTTCGCCGGGGCGGCGATTTTCGCGCCGGCGGCTTTCGTCGGCCGCTCTCAGGCCGCCCTTGCGCGACAGCAATCCGACATATCGGCGGGTACGATCGGCAGCGGTGGCGTGGTCGCGAACGGTGTTGTTGTTGGCCATTGTGGTGTCCTCTTGAGTGATAGGCGGCGGAACGCCCCGCCTCGCCTACCTGACGGCCGCCATCATATAATTGACCGTCATGTCGCGTCCCGTCCGCCAATGACCGGTCAGCGGATCAGCGATTAGGCCGGTCGTCTGCCCGACGCGCAGCCCGGCGGCCCGGCACATCGCCGCGAGTTCGGCCGGCGTGATGAAGGCCCTCCAGTCGTGCGTGCCGACCGGCAACATCCGAAGCACCCACTCGGCGCCAACCTTCGCGGTCAACCACGACCGGCCGGTCCGATTTAGGGTGGACATCGCCAGCAGGCCGCCCGGTTCCAGCAACGCCGCCAGGATTCGCACGAATCGGGCCGGGTCGGGCACGTGCTCGATCACTTCCAGGCAGGTGACAACGGGAAACCGAGCGCCCTCCGCAACCAGATCATCGGCCAGACACGAGCGGTAGGTCAGCGCCAGCCCCTGCCCCGCCGCGTGGGTTCTGGCGGCATCGATCGCAGCGCCGGCGGCATCGATCCCCAGCACGTCGTGACCGTGCCGCGCCAGCGCCTCGGCGGCGAGGCCGGCGCCGCAGCCGACGTCCAGGATGCGGGAGGACCCGGTCAGCATGCCCTCGATCCAGTCGATTCGCACCGGATTCATCCGATGCAGCGGCTTCATCGGGCCGTCCGGGTCCCACCAGCGCGCCGCCAGCCGGTCGAATTTTCCGATCTCCGCAGCCGAAACGGTCCCGCTACTCATGATGGTTGCTCCGCCTCTCGCCCGTCAGTATGTGTGCGCCCGCACAGCAATATGGCAACCGATCCCACTCTATGGCCCGCATTGTGATGAAATTTGGCGGCACCTCGGTCGCCGACCTCGACCGCATCCGTACCGTGGCCCAGCGCGTCAAGCGCGAGGTAGACCACGGCAACCAGGTCGCCGTCGTCGTCTCCGCCATGGCCGGCGTCACCAACCAACTGGTCAAGTGGTGCAGTGATCTGTCGATGCTGCACGATGCGCGGGAATACGACGCTGTGGTCGCCACCGGTGAGCAGGTGACCTCCGGTCTGCTGGCGATCTGCCTGCAGGACAACGGGATAGACGCTCGGTCGTGGCAAGGGTGGCAGATCCCGATCCGCACCGACACCGCGCACGGCAAGGCTCGCATTGCGTCCATCGAGGGCGCGGAGCTGATCCGCCGCATGGGCATCGGACAGGTCGCCGTGGTCACCGGTTTTCAGGGGATCGCCCCCGACAACCGGATCACAACCCTGGGCCGCGGCGGATCCGACACCTCGGCGGTGGCACTGGCGGCAGCGCTGAAGGCCGATCGCTGCGACATCTATACGGATGTCGACGGGGTCTATACAACCGATCCGCGCATCGTGCCGAAAGCACGCAAGATGGCCAAGATCACCTACGAGGAGATGCTCGAGCTCGCTTCGGTCGGCGCGAAGGTGCTGCAGACGCGCAGCGTTGAACTGGCAATGAACGAGCGCGTCCGGGTGCGGGTGCTGTCCAGCTTCACCGACGCGCTACCCGAAGAGGACACCGGGACCCTGGTGGTGGACGAGGACGAAATCGTGGAAAAAGAGATTGTGGCCGGGATTGCCTACTCCCGCGACGAGGCGAAGATCACGGTGCGTCGGGTGCCGGATCGGCCAGGCATCGCCGCCTCGATTTTCGGCGCGTTGGCGGAGCAGAACGCCAATGTCGACATGATCGTGCAGAATATCGCGGCCGATGGCACCACCGACATGACGTTCACGGTGGGGAAAGCCGACCTGCCGCGCGCCCGCACAGCGCTGGCCGGGGTCAAAACCCAGATCAACTACGCGGAGCTGCTGGAGGACACCGATGTCGCCAAGATCAGCGTGGTCGGGGTCGGGATGCGCAGCCACGCGGGCGTCGCCAACACGATGTTCAGCGCACTGGCAGACAAAGCGATCAATATCCAGGTGATTTCCACCAGCGAGATCAAGGTCAGCGTGCTGATCGCCGCCGAGTACACCGAACTCGCAGTACGCGCGCTGCATACTGCGTATGGTCTCGATGCAGCCTGAGACGCTCGCGGCCGCGCGGGCGAGGCTTGACCGGCTTTGGGCGGGCGGCACCGAATTTCTGGGTTGTCCATACGCGATCCTCGGCGGCGCGATGAGCTGGGTCAGCGAGAAGAATCTGGTTGCCGCGATCTCCAATGCCGGCGGGTTCGGTGTGATCGCCTGTGGGGCGATGAGCCCGGCGCAGTTGGCGGCAGAGATTGCCGGCACCCAGGCCCTGACCGACAAGCCGTTCGGCGTGAACCTGATCACCATGCATCCTGAGCTGACGGAACTGATCCAGGTCACGTTGGAGGCCAAGATCGGGCATATCGTGCTGGCCGGGGGGATCCCGCCGGGTCCCGCCGTGCGCGCGGTCAAGGACGGTGGATCGAAACTTATCGTGTTTGCGCCGGCGCTGTCTTTGGCAAGGCGGCTGGTGCGGTCCGGTGCCAATGCGATCGTGATCGAGGGATCGGAGGCAGGCGGCCACATTGGCCCGGTCTCGCTCAGCGTGCTGGCGCAGGAAATTCTGCCGCATCTGCGGGATGTGCCGGTGTTCGTCGCCGGCGGCCTGGGTCGCGGCGAGGCAATTCTGTCTTATCTGGAGATGGGAGCCTCCGGGGCGCAGCTTGGCACCCGGTTCGCCGCATCGGAGGAATCGATCGCACATCCGAAGTTCAAGAGATTCTTCATCCACGCGAACGCCAGGGATGCAATGCCGTCGGTCGAACTCGACCCAAGGCTACCGGTCATCCCGGTGCGTGGGTTGGTGAACGACGGAACTGAGAAGTTCCTGCAGCACCAGGCCGAAACGCGGGACAAGTTCGTGGCGGGCGAGGTGACCAAGGAAGAGGCGCAGTTGCTGGTGGAGCGATTCTGGGCCGGGGCGTTGCGGCGGGCGGTGATCGACGGCGACATCGAGACCGGATCGGTCATGGCGGGGCAGTCGGTCGGCATGGTTACCAGCATCCAGCCGGTCGGCGAGATCATCCAGGAACTGATCAGCCAGGCGGTTAACGCGCTCGCGGCAAGAATGGAGTTGAACTGACGGCGAGGCGTGCACGAGCCACAGCCGTCCGGGTCACCGGCTCGCATGCTGGGAAATGTGCGCTACGCTTACTCCAGGCAACAGGGGACGAACGTTGTGAGTCACCACCTTTCTTTCAGCCTGTGTGCGATCACCGGCACTGCCGTGTTATCGGCGTCAATGAGCATCGGCGCGTTCGCGGACGACCTAATCGCCACACGTCGGCTTTCGGCGGAGCTGGCGAACACCGCGGTGACCGAGGTCGTCGCGAGTTGCGCCCGTCAGGGCTACCACGAGACCGCCGTAGTGGTCGACGCGGACGGTGTCCGTCAGGCCGTGCTGCGCGGCGATCGAGCCGGCAGCCACACGCTCGACAGTGCAAATGACAAGGCCTACACCGCCGCGTCGTTCAAGTCGGACACCAGCGCGCTGGTGGAGCGGTCCAAGACGGTGCCGGGCTTCGCCGCATTGTTTACGCAACTTCCCCATCTGATCCTGTTCGGCGGCGGAATCGTCATCAAGCTCGACGACGAGGTGATCGGCGCGATCGGTGCCTCGGGCGCGCCGGGCGGCAATCTCGATGATGCCTGTGCGCGGGCAGGATTCGATAAGATCCGCGATCGCCTCAAATAGTTCCGGCGGGTCCATTCGGCCATCCGGGACGCTGCCGCTTGCCCACGCCTGGGCGGCGTGGTCCTGTCCCAGGATGAAAGGATCCGGACCATGACCAGACCGCTGGAGGGATTGCTCGTCGTCTCGCTGGAGCAAGCCGTCGCCGCCCCGTACTGCACCGCGAGGCTCGCCGACGCGGGGGCCCGTGTGATCAAGGTTGAGCGGGCAGAGGGTGATTTCGCCCGCGGCTACGACACCGCCGTGCAGGGGTTGTCGAGTTATTTTGTTTGGCTCAACCGCGGCAAGGAGAGCCTGGTCGCCGACATCAAACATCCCGCCGACGCCGCCCTGCTGCATCGTCTGCTGCGCAAAGCCGACGTGTTCATCCAGAACCTGGCGCCCGGGGCCGCCGCTCGGTCGGGCTTCGGATCGGCGGCATTGCGCGCACGGTATGAACGCCTGATTACGGTCGACATCTCTGGCTATGGCGAGACCGGCGAATACGCCACGATGAAGGCGTACGACCTGTTGGTGCAGGCCGAGGCCGGGCTGGCTATGGTGACGGGGCTGCCAGCCGGGCCGGGTCGCGTCGGGGTCTCCATCGCCGATATCGGTTGCGGGATGAATGCCTATACAGGTGTCCTGGAGGCGCTGATCGAGCGCGCAAGGACCGGCGGCGGCAAGGGGCTGAAGGTCAGTCTGTTCGACGCTGTCGCCGACTGGATGAATGTGCCGTTGCTGTATTTCGAGGGCACCGGCAAGGCGCCCCAACGCCTCGGACTGGCGCATCCGTCGATCTGCCCATATGGCGCGTTTGCCACCAAGGATGGCGCGCTGGTGCTGATCTCGATCCAAAACGAGCGCGAGTGGGCGACGTTCTGCGCCCGGTTTCTCGACACGCCCGACCTGCCGCTGCAGCCTGGTTTTGAAAGCAACACTGTGCGCGTCGCCAATCGGGCGAGGGTGGATGAACGTGTCGGCAAAGCCTTTGCGGCACTGACGCGGGATGCGGCGGCGGCGAAACTGCGTGCGTCCAACACCGCTTATGGGTTCGTGAACGACCTTCCGGAGCTGAGCCGTCATCCGGCCTTGCGTCGTGCCAGAGTGGCGTTGCCAGGCGGCGAGGCGGCGGAGATCGTGGCGCCGGCGGTTATCCGGGTGGACGAGACGCTGAGCCTCGGCGCGGTGCCGGCGGTGGGTCAGCACAGCGAAGCGATTCGGGCGGAGTTTTCGCCGTAAGCGTCCTTGCCTGTGCGATCTGCTACCTGTTCGCCGCGGCACCGGTCCAGACTTCCCGGTACAGCCCGACGATTTCCTCCGCGGTCGGCACGCGCGGATTGTTTGCCGGGCTCCCTGACGCCAGCGCCTGTTGCGCCATCAGATCCACTTTGCCGGTCCATGCCGCCTCATCGATCCCGAACTCTGCGGGTGTCGGTACCGAAAGATCCCTGTTCAGCGCTTCCAGACCGGTGAGCAGCTTCGCGGCGGCGGTCCCGTCGCTATCCGACGGTGCGGCAAATCCGATCCGGCGCGCGGCCTCGGCATATCGCAGTTCGGCGCCGGACAACGAAAAACGGGTGATCGCCGGCAGCAACATTGCGTTCGACAGTCCATGGGGGACATGGAAATGGGCGCCAATCGGCCGCGACATCCCATGCACCAAGGCGACAGAGCTGTTGGAGAAGGCCAGCCCCGCCTCCGTCGCGCCCAGCATCATCGCCTCCCGAGCCGCGGCATTTCTTGGTTCCGCGTAGGCGGCGCGGATGTTCGCCCCGATCAACGCCATCGCCGAAAGCGCCAGCGCATCCGACACCGGGTTGGCGCGTTTGGAGACGTAGGCCTCAAGCGCGTGGGTGAGACTGTCCACACCCGTGTCGGCGGTGGTGCGCGGCGGCACCGAATAAGTCAGTTCGTAGTCCGCCAGTGCCGCCAGCGGCAGCGCCCCCAGCCCCGCGATCAGCATTTTCTCATCGCGCTCGGTGTCGGTGATGACAGTGAAGCGGGTGCACTCGCTGCCGGTGCCGGCCGTGGTGGGAATCGCGATGACCGGCAGCGCCCCCTTGTCGGCGGCGAACGGCGCCTTGTAGTCGCGCATCTTGCCGCCGCCCGCCGCAAGGATCGCGATCGCCTTAGCGGTGTCGATGGGCGAGCCGCCGCCAAAACCGATCAGACAATCGAAGTCGCCCTTGTTGAGCTCGACGACGCCGGCCTCGATCACGGTGTCGGTCGGATCGGGCACCGTGTCGCTGAAGACGGACACTGCCAGTCCGGCGGCGGCCAGCGGATCGAGGCAATTGCCCAGCAGGCCCGAACTCACCATGAATGGATCGGTGACGACGAGCGGCCGGGATAGGCCGAATTTCGCCAGTACGTCGGCAATCTGGCGCACCGCGCCCGCGGCGACCAGCAACAGGCGAGGCGAGGCAAAGTTCATCGCAATGGCGGTCATCGGCGGGTCCCTCCGTTCTTTTGCGCAGGTTTAGCGCGAGCGATCGGTCGCGTCACGATTGCTCGGTCGCGCTCGTCCGAAGGGATAACCTGTCATGTCACATTTTAGATATTAAACTTGTGTTTTTGTCCTAATCGTGCAAATATTTGGGCAGGCGTTCTTTCGTAGAGGATATGGCGTGGCAGCCCTCGAATCTGCCCTCAATAGCTTGATCACGCTGCTATCGCGGCTGGCCGGGGCCGTCGACGCGACGCTGACGTCGTTCGTCTTGAGCGTGAGTGGCCTGCTTGAACGGATCGGCGCGCCGCACTGGTTTCAGACGGCGCTTCCGCTGACTGTCGCGGTCGCGCTGATTCTGTTGGCGATGCGGCTGCCGGGCGGGTTTGGCCGCGTCTATGTCGTGCTGTTACTGCTGGATGTGATCTACCACATCGTCGTGCCGGTTTTGCAAAGCTGACGACGGACGGGGTCGGGCGGCCCCTTAGCGAAGGACCTGTTCGGTCAGGAAACCGTGTCCGCCGGTGAGGCTTGCCGGCTCCACGGCCGCCCGGAACAGCGCCCTCAGGCGCCGTTCATGCCGCCCCGATCTGTTACCTACGAGATGCGCGGACACCGCCACGGGGCAATACAGCTGCTGAAGAACGTCCAGACCCATCCCAGGCATCCTTTCGCTAGAGAAAGGCCTGAAGCCGACCCAAGTCGCGGGAGCAGCAAGTCTGCATGACGTATCGGTGGGTTTCCAAAGATGCCGAGTTGGCTAGTATCGCGCATCGGAGAAGCGCGATACGTCGCACTTTGTTTGGAATGGCCGATTCACGCGGGGAATCGTGATCGCTCCGCGACTCACGCTTCGCCGCGATCGGACACTAGAATGGAAGCCGTTGCTTGACCGGTGGACCCAGCGAGGTCCTATGCGTTGGACGGAACGACTGTGGGAAACCTGCGAGACGCCATTGATTCGCTGCTTCAAGGCTTCGGGCAACTCGGCGAAGCAATTGTCCGGCTGCTGACTGCCTTCGAGTTGTGGCTGCGCGGCCTGCTTCAGCAAGCAGGCTTGCCGCACGCCGCTCAGACAGTGATCCTGCTGTTGGTGGCGGTTGCTCTGGTCCTGGGGTCGTTGCGATTGTTCGGCGGGTTGATACGTGCTGTGATCGTGCTGCTCCTGCTGCTGATCGTCATCCATATCGTGTTACCGATCATCGAGGGTTGAGCTTAGGCTGGCGGTATCAGGCCACCCCGCCGAGGGGCACCATTCGAAACATGTAGGCGCGTCGCACCGACACCATTGTCGGGGGCGCTGAACTCGTCGCGACGGCGGGCGCGGGGCGGGTCGACCTCGGTTCGAAATGAGGGTAGGGCTGGAACTATTGCTTGGCACTGTTCAGGAGACACCGCAATGAGGGGCGCGCGAAATTTCCCACTGAATGGCGCCGCAATAGCCGCGGTCGGGGTGGTTACTTTGACGTTTTCGTTGCAAATTGCTGCCGTATCGGCGCAGCAGCAGGATACCAGCCCGCGGCCAGCCAGCCAACGCATCGCGCTCTACATCAGACTTTGCCTGTGGTCAGAGCACCGCCCGACGGAAACCTGTCATTACGTGCCGCTCACGCCCGGTGCCGGGGGCGCGGCATTCATCGACATGCAATCTTGTCAGGACGGGCAAGATGAAGCCATGCGCAAATGGCGCGAGCAAGCGGGACCGGTATTTGGCTTCACCGCCATGGCCGGCGATGGCTATCGGATCGACGGTATGCACTGCAGCCCGGTCGAGAGCGAGTAGATTCAAATCTAAACATCGACCTCCTCGACCGTCTTGGCGCGTTCCTGGATAAAGGCAAAGCGCAGCTCCGGCCGGCGGCCCATCAGGCTTTCGACTAAGTCGTTCGTGGCGGCCCGCATCTCGGGGATCGCCATGACCTTCAGCAGGGTCCGCTTGGCCGGGTCCATTGTGGTTTCCTTCAACTGCGCCGGCGGCATCTCGCCAAGGCCCTTGAAACGGCTGACCTCGACCTTCGTCCCCGGCCTGAACGCTCGGCGCAGTTTCTGTTCCCGGTCCGCATCGTCCATCGCGTAGATCGACTTCGCACCTTGGGTCAGCCGGTACAACGGAGGTTGTGCCAGGTAGACGTGTCCCTGTCGCACCAGTTCAGGCAGTTCCTTATAGAAGAACGTCATCAACAGCGACGCGATATGCGCGCCGTCGACATCCGCGTCGGTCATGATGATCACCCGGCCGTAGCGCAGTTTCGAACGGTCGAACCGATCGCCGACGCCACAGCCCAGCGCCTCGATCAGATCCTTCAGCTCCTGATTCTGCCGCAGCTTGTCAGCCGACGCGCTGGCGACGTTCAGGATCTTGCCGCGCAGCGGCAGAACCGCCTGGGTTTCCCGGTTGCGCGCCTGTTTCGCCGAACCGCCCGCCGAGTCGCCCTCCACCAGGAAAATCTCGGTGTCAGCGGCGTTTTCGCGCGTGCAGTCCGTCAGCTTGCCCGGCAGCCGCAAGCGCCGGGTCGGGGATTTGCGGGCGGTATCCTTGGTTTCCTTGCGGCGGATACGATCCTCGGCGCGTTCGATGACGAAGGCGAGGAGATTGTCGGCCGAGGCCGGGTCGCCCGCCAGGAAATGGTCGAACCGGTCACGCAGCGCGGTCTCTACCAGGCGTGCGGCCTCGGCGCTCGTAAGCTTTTCCTTCGTCTGGCCCTGGAACTGTGGATGGCGGAGGAACACCGACAGTTTCGCCGCGACAGGGTCGAGCACGTCGTCGGCAGTGACTTGTCCAGCCCGTTTGTTGCCGCGGTGCTCGCCCCAGGCCCGCAGGCCCTTCACCAATGCCGCCCGGAAGCCGGCCTCGTGGGTTCCGCCCTGGGCTGTGGGGACGGTGTTGCAGTACGAATGCAGGAAGCCGTCGCCCTGGTCCAGCCACACCACGGCCCATTCGACCTTGCCGGTGGCTTCGCCAGGCAGCGCCGCCTCACCGGCCCAGATCTGCGGCAGAACCTTCGCCAGATCGCCGATATCGGCGGCGAGGCTGTCGCGCAGTCCGCCCGGGAAGTGCAGGACCGCCTCGGCTGGGACGTCGTCATTGCCGGATTTCAGCAGCGCCGGGGCACAGGTCCAGCGGATCTCGACGCCCCGGAACAGGTAGGCCTTGGAGCGGCACAGACGATAAAGCCGGCTTGGAACGAAAGCCGTCGCACCGAAGATTTCCGGGTCCGGCTTGAAGCGGATGCTGGTGCCGCGTCGGTTGTGCACTGAACCAGCGTTGATCAATTTCGTCTGCGGCTTGCCCTTCGCATACGCCTGTTTCCACAGCACCCGATCGCGCGCGACCTCGACCTCCATTACCGCCGACAGCGCATTCACCACAGAGCTACCGACGCCGTGCAGCCCGCCGGATGTCGCGTACGCCTTGCCGCCAAACTTCCCGCCAGAGTGCAGCGTGGTCAGAATCACTTCCAGCGCGCTGAGCGATTTGAATTTCGGATGTGGATCAACCGGAATGCCGCGGCCATTGTCGCGCACGGTCAGCCAGTTGCCCTCCTCCATCGAGACCTCAATGAAGCTGGCGTGGCCGGCGACCGCCTCGTCCATCGAGTTGTCCAGAATTTCCGCCGCCAGGTGATGCAGCGCGGCCTCATCGGTGCCGCCGATATACATGCCAGGGCGTTTGCGGACCGGTTCCAGCCCCTCCAGGACCTCGATGTCCTTGGCGGAGTAGTCCGAGTCATCACGCCCTGGCAGCGGCAGCCGCTTCTCTAATTCTGCCTTCACCGCCTCCCTCGCCGCCTTGGGGGGCGATTTCGGTCCGGATTTTTCAGGGGCGGATCCGAACAGATCGTTCATGCTGTGTTCCCAATGGCGCGTCGCACCCTACACGGCGAAAGGCCGTTTCGGCAACCGGTTAGCGCTAGCCGAACCGCCGCCCACCGGTCGCTCATGCGTCTTCGGCAGCCTCGATCCGCAGCAGCGGCCACTGCGCCCGCCAATTTTTTGTCCTGATTCGGGTCAGATACACGTCGCGTTTGGCCCCCGTGAACCGAGGTGTGGGCCGGACTACCAGCGCGAACAGATCGTCGAGCCCGAACGGCGCGGCTATGTCGGACGCGTCCGGCCCGGTCCGCCGGACCGCAACCGCGGTGGCTGTTTCCGGCCAGTACCACATTGCGTCGGCCGACGAGGTGTAGGCTGCGTCGCCGTTGCGACCGTGCATGCGCGCCTGATTTTTCACCGACCAGGTCAGATGCGGCTCCAGTAACCGCAGGCTGGCTTCCCCTCGCTTGTCGACCGCCGGATCGGCCTGGCCCGGGTCGAACCACAGGACGTCGACGTCGTCGGCCAGCAGTGCGGGTGAACGACCATGCAGCGCGTCCCAGACCGCGTTCCTGACAAAGCCAGCCCCAACCCAGCAGTCCGCCAACCCGAGGGATGCGACAAGATCCAGCGCGCGCCACCGGACTGGATCGTTGGCCAGGATCGACCGAAGGGTTGATGCGTGTTTCACCGCGAAATGGCAATACAGCGTCGTGCGCGATGACCGCAATGCACCCGATCCACCGCGTTGGCGCTGGCGCCGGAGATCGCGCCGCGCCATCGCTCCTGAAAGAACTTCGCTACTCGATGGAGGTCCCAGTCGGCGACCTGCAAGATGAAAAATCCCGCCGGTGCGTGATCGGTTGGCGGCCCAACGGTTGATCGTTCGATCGCCACCGAATTGTGTGTGCATGCGCCAGGTGACAACCCGAACTATCTAGGGCTCATGAGCGACATCACACGCATGGCCTCGGTCGCGGCGCTGTTGGGCGATCCGGCTCGCGCCAACATTTTGACCGCCCTGATGGATGGGCGGGCGCTGACGGCAAAGGAACTGGCGTTCGCCGCGCGCGTCTCCCCCTCGACCACCAGCGGCCACCTGGCTCGGCTGACCGACGCCGAACTGCTTGCGGTGGAGCAACAGGGGCGCCACCGCTACTTCCGCCTGGCCTCGCCACTGGTCGGGCACATGCTGGAAAGTGTGATGGCGGTGGCGGGTCCCGAACCGCGGCCGGCAGTCGCGTGGAAAGGCGGCGAGGCGCTGCGCACCGCCCGCACCTGCTACGACCATCTGGCCGGGCGGCTTGGTGTTGCTCTCACTGATGCGCTGACACACGCTGGCCATGTTGCCTTGACCCATGATGGCGGCGAGGTTACCGACCAAGGTCACGCCTTCCTGCATGCTTTCGGTGCCGAACCGGCGGCGGGCAAACGGGTGTTCTGCCGTCCCTGTCTGGACTGGAGCGAGCGCCGTCCGCACATCGCTGGCCGGTTGGGCGCGGCGCTGGCCGAACGCTGCCTCAACCTGGGATGGATCGCACGCCAACGTGACTCGCGGGCGGTGACGATCACCCCTGCTGGCACCGACGGGTTTCGCGCCACTTTTGACATCGATCTGCATTAGCGGACGTTGGGGGGCTTCTGTTGCCCGGTGCCCCCCGGACCGCGCCTATCGCTTATGCAGCGACGGCGAGCGCCTGATTATCGTTGGCACTTGTGATTTGACCCGATAACGGCGGTATCATACCGGGCAAAAGATGCGTCTTTACCACGCGTGTCGAGCCTGTTTCGCCCCCATAAATGGTGGAGGCGCCGGGCACTGCCCCCGGGTCCACAACGATTATTCCACACACCGTTTATCGCCATAGTCAGCAAGCTGACAGACGTTATCTAGGCGGTTCGGCCTCGGGGTTCAAGCCTGGGGGTTCAAGCCTGCGGGTTCAGGCCCGATCAACAACCCGGTCAAAGTCGGCCCGTGCGCCCTGGCGGCTTGCATGCCGGTTTCCGCTCGCCCTACGACGGACGGCAACAGAAGGGATCGACCAATGACCGATGAACTGCGGTACGAACAGCGCGATGATATTGGCCGCATTACGCTCAACCGCCCACAGGCGCGCAACGCGCTGACATTTCCGATGTATGAACGCCTGGCGGCAATCGCGGCCGATCCCGGCGATGTGCGGGCTCTGATCATTACCGGCGCCGGCGACAAGGCGTTCGCCGCCGGCACCGACATCAACCAGTTCCGCGCATTCGGCGGGGCGGATGACGCCATGGCCTACGAATCGCGGATTGACCGCGTTCTGGGGGTGATCGAACGTTGCCCCGTACCAACGCTCGCCGCCATCAATGGGGCCTGTACCGGCGGCGGGGCAGCGATTGCCGCTGCCTGCGATCTTCGGATTGCCTCCGCCGATGCGCGGTTCGGTTTCCCGATCGCTCGTACCCTGGGCAACTGCCTGTCGATGTCGAATATCGCCCGGCTGTCCGCCTTGGTCGGGCCAGCCCGGGTAACCGAGATGATTTTCACCGCGCGGCTGTTTTCCGCTGACGAAGCCTTGTCCAGCGGATTGGTGACCGAGGTGATGCCCGACCTTCCGACGCTCGAGGCGCGCTCCGCGGACCTCGCTCGCACGCTCGCTTCTCACGCGCCGCTGACCTTGCGCGCGACGCGAGAGGCGCTGCGCCGCCTGCGGGATAATTTACCGCCCGATGAGGACCTGATCCGGATGTGCTACACAAGCCAGGATTTCAGAGAGGGCATGGACGCTTTCTTAACAAAGCGACAACCCATCTGGCGCGGTGTCTGAGGTAAATGATTTCTTGCGGTCATGACGCGATTCTGAATCGGTTTGCGACCTTTATCGCCTATACCGAACCCCGTGAGATATTTGACCGACTTCGCCGACCAGGCCGTCATCATCCCCTTGGTGCTCGCTATGGCGCTCGCGCTCGCCGTGCTTGGCTGGCGGCGCGGGGCGGTGGTCTGGCTGATCGTCGTGGCGGGGACATTCCTCGCCACTATAGTATTCAAGCTGATGTTTCTCGCTTGCTCACCGTTGTTCGGGCCGATCGACATTCACAGTCCCAGCGGGCACGTGGCCGCGGCAACCGTTGTGTCAGGCGGCCTGGCAGCGATGCTGACGCGCCGCCGCGTGACCATCCTTCCGGCCGCCATAGTGGCCGGGATCGTGATCGGGATGTCGCGCCTTGTCCTGGGCATGCACTCACTGCCTGAGGTTGTCGTGGGCGCGCTGATCGGACTGGCCGGGGCGGTTGTGCTGCTTCGCTTCGCCGGGCCGTTGCCACGTTTGCGGATCGCGCCACTGGTGGCAGTGGTGATTGTTGTAGCGACGCTGTTCCATGGCCTGCATCTGCCGGCGGAAGCCGCGATCCGCCATACCGCGTTTCGAGCGGCGCAATACATTCCGGCTTGCCGCGGAACCCCGGTCTTCCAGCGCGCCTCCCGCTCGGGCGATTGACACTGCCAGGTTCATGGACATGTTACAGGACGGTTGCTAGAAGCCGACTTGTTTCCGGCGCCCAACCGGTTCCTTTTCAGCGGCCTTGCGCATGAAGATCGTCGCCTGCAACAGTAATCGTCCCCTGGCCGATGCTGTCGCCGCAATCCTCGGATTGCCGCTGACCAAAGCCTCCATCAGGCGCTTCGCCGATATGGAGGTGTTTGTCGAGATTCAGGAAAACGTGCGTGGCGAGGATGTTTTCGTCATGCAGTCCACCTCGTTCCCAGCCAACGACAACCTGATGGAATTGCTGGTTACGCTGGATGCGCTGCGACGCTCCTCAGCGCGACGTATCACTGCGGTGATCCCCTATTTTGGCTACGCCCGGCAGGACCGGAAATCGGCGCCGCGAACACCGATCTCCGCCAAGTTGGTGGCGAACCTTATCACCGAGGCCGGCGCAAACCGGGTGCTGACGATGGATCTGCATGCCGGCCAGATTCAGGGTTTCTTCGATATTCCGGTCGACAATCTGATCGCCGCCGGGGTGTTCAGCCGTGACATCCAGAAGCGTTACGAGAGTCGCGACGTGATGATCGTTTCCCCTGACGTCGGCGGCGTGGTGCGCGCCCGGGCCATCGCGACGCGGCTGAACTTCGATCTGGCTATCATCGACAAGCGCCGCGAGCGGGCCGGCATCTCGGAGGTGATGAACGTCATCGGCGATGTGGTTGGCCGCGACTGCATCCTGATCGATGACCTCGTTGACTCGGGCGGCACCCATTGCAACGCGGCGGATGCGCTGATGAAGCGCGGCGCGCGATCGGCCAGCGCCTATGTCACACACGGCGTGCTATCCGGGGCGGCGGTGGCGCGAATCGCGTCGTCCCCTATCGAGATGATGACAATTACAGATTCGATTCTGGCAACAGACGAGGTCAAGCGCTGCGACAATATTCGCGAACTGACCATCGCACCGCTGTTGGCGGAAGCGATGCGCCGTATCAGCGACGAGAGTTCGGTCAGTTCACTGTTCGACTGATACCAGCCCGCCGAAAGATTAACCGGCGGGCTGGTATCTTATTGATTTTGCGGACAGCCGCCACACCAACCCTGACCGTATACCAACCGGCATTATGCCGATTGGTATTTACGGCAGGGCGAGGCCGCCGCCGTCGATGGGCAGCGCGTGCCCCGTGATGCCACGCGCCTCCGCGCGGAGTAGCCACATCACGGCATCAGCGATTTCCGCTGGCGTGGCGACGCGTCCGGTCGGCACGCCAGACGCGGCCTGCTCGGCGGTGATCCCGAGTGCGGCGTAGCGCTGCGCGGCCATATCGGTCTCCACCCAGCCGGGGCAGAGAGCGTTCACCGTGATGCCGCGCCGGGCCAGCACCAGCGCCAGGGCGCGGGTGAACCCGACGACGCCGTGTTTGGCGGCGCAGTAGGCCGTCTGGTCCGGCACCCCACGCAGGCCAAGCACCGAGGCGATGTTGACGATCCGGCCGGCATCGTCGGGCAGCAGCCTCAGGGCAGATTTGCACGTGTGGTAGGTGCCGTGGAGGTTGGTGGCGATGATCGCATGCCATAGCCCGTCGTCGGAATCCTCCAGGCGATTGGTGCCGGCGATCCCGGCACAGTTCACCAGCGCATCGACCTGGCTCAGCCTCGCGAACACGCGGCGGACAGCGTCGGCATCGGCGACGTCACAGGCGGCGAAGCGATGCGGGCCGGCGGCCGGCTGGCGCGCCAGGACGAGCACCTCCCAGCCCTCGGTGGCCAGCCGGTCGGCGACGGCACGCCCGATCCCGCGGGTGCCGCCGGTCACGACGGCCTGTTTCATTGCGCGGTGCCGCCCCCGTCGACAGGCAGGATGACGCCAGTGATGAATGAGGCCGCGTCAGAGGCCAGGAAGGCAACCGCGGCTGCGATCTCCGAGGGGTCGGCGAAGCGCCCGACTGGAACGCTCTTCTTGTTGGACTCGGGCAGGGAAGCGGGGAACCGCTCGGGGTATTTGGCGATGAGGCCGCCGATGACCGAATCCAGCATCGCGGTTTGGGTGTAACCTGGCGCGATGCAGTTGACCCGGATGCCGTGGCTCGCCCAGTCCAACGCGGCGGAACGGGAAAGCTGGGCGATGGCAGCTTTCGACGCGCCGTAGGCGGCGGCGAACTGTTTGCCGATCAGCGCCTGATCGGAGGCGATATTGACAATCGCGCCGCGACCCCGTTGCGCCATCCCGGGCAGCACGGCGCGCATGAGTGCGTAGGCGGCAAGAAAATTGACCCGAAACACACGCTCGGTCTCGGCCAGGGAGGTTTCGACGATGGTGCCGAGAACCGTGACGCCGGCGTTATTCACCAGGATGTCAATCGGGCGTTTTGCCGCGACAAGAGCGGCTAACCGGTCCTCCAGTGTCGCGGTGTCGGATAGATCGAATTCCGGCAGGTCGAGGCCCAACACTTCGACGCCGTCGCGGGTCAACGTATCGAAAATGGCGCCGCCGATGCCGCCTTTATGCCCAGTGACGATGGCTCGCCGTCCGGCGAGGCCATAGCTCAGCTCCGCTGCCATCTTGCCTCCGAGGACAACGGTGCCATTCTAGCCCGAATAACCCGGGAAGGAACCCCTCGATGCGTACATCAGCCGCGAGCCTGGCTTTCTTTCTCGCTTTCGGGCTCCTTGGATCCGGCGGCGCCCGCGCGAACGACAAGGTGGTGTTCGGGCTGGACTGGAAGGCGGAGGCGGAATACGGCGGCTTCTATCAGGCGCTGGCGACCGGCATCTACGCCCGGCACGGGTTGGATGTGACGATCCAGGAGGGCGGACCGCAGGTCAACCACACGCAGTTGCTGCTGGCCGGACGGCTGGATTTCAATATTTCCGGCAATTCGTTTCTGGCCTTGAACTTCGTCAAGGAGAATGTTCCATTCCGCGCGGTCGCCGGCATATTCCAGAAGGACCCGTCGGTGCTAATCGCGCACCCCGGTGTGGGGAACGACGGTTTTGCCGCCATGAAGGGCAAGCCGATCATGATCAGCGGCGACGTTCGTATCGGCTGGTGGACGTTTCTGAAGGCGAAGTTTGGTTATTCCGACAGTCAGATCCGCCCCTATACCTTCAACCTGGCACCATTCCTGGCAGACAAGAATGCGATCCAGCAGGGCTTTCTGGGATCGGAACCTTTTTCGATCGAGGAACAAGCCCATTTCAAGCCGGTGGTGCTGCTCGTGGCGGACGCCGGCTTCCAAGGTTATGGCAGCATGATCGCAACCTCGGACAAGAAGATCCAGCAGCAGCCCGATCTGGTGAAGCGGTTCGTCGATGCCTCGATCGAGGGCTGGTACTCCTATCTCTACAGCGACCCGTCGCCGGGCAACGGACTGATAAAAAAAGCCAATCCGGAGATGACCGACGCGCTGATCGCATACGGGATCAGCTCGATGAAAACCCACGGCATTCTTGACTCCGGCGACGCCCTCACAATGGGGATTGGCGCGATGTCAGCGCCGCGCTGGTCGGAGTTCTATCAGACCGTTTCGGATGCCGGACTTTATCCGAAGGACCTGGACGTGACAAAGGCTTACACACTGCAATTCGTCAACCATAAGGTCGGGATGGACCAGAAACATTGACCTTGTTGTGTTGAGCGTCAGCCATGTCGGCCGTCGCTTTCCGGGTGGGGTCGAGGCGCTGCGAGACGCCTCGCTGCGTGTGTCCGAGGCCGATTTCCTAGCTCTGCTGGGTCCGTCCGGCTGCGGTAAGTCGACACTGCTGCGGCTGATTGCCGGACTCGATCAGCCGGATGAGGGACGGCTGAGCTGGGATGGGCGCCCGCCCGCGCCGGGGGATATCGGCTACGTGTTCCAGGATGCCACGTTGTTGCCCTGGGCCACGGCCGCGGACAATGTCTTTCTGCCGCTGCGGCTGCGGGGCGTGACGCGGGATGCGGCGATGCCCGATGTCCGTGCCGTCTTGCACCGTGTCGGATTGGCCGGATTCGAGAAGGCGCGGCCGCGCGAATTGTCCGGCGGCATGCGAATGCGGGTGTCGATCGCGCGCGCGCTGGTTACCAGACCGCGGCTGCTGCTGATGGACGAGCCGTTCGCCGCCCTCGACGAGTTCACCCGCCACAGGCTGCAGGCCGATCTGCTCGAGGTATGGCGCGGCGCCGGTTGCACCGTGGTATTCGTGACCCATTCCATCTACGAAGCCGCATTTCTTGCCCACCGGATCGTGCTGATGACGCCCCGTCCTGGCCGGATCGACCGGGAAATCGAGTCGCGCCTGACGCCGAGCCCTGAAACGCGGCTGGACCCAGCTTACGCAGCGCTGGTCGCCGAGGTTTCGCGAAGCATGGCGGACGCGCTGCGGTGAGGTGGGCGCCGCTGCTGTTCGGTTTGCTGTCGTTGACGATGTGGGAGGCCGCGGTGCGGATCGCCGCCGTCCCGGTGTATATTTTGCCCGGCCCGGTCGCGATCGTCGGCGCCTTCGTGGCCGACCCGCTGGGGCTGGTGGCCTCGCTGGCCTCGACCCTGTTCGTGACGTTCGCGGCTCTGGCGGTGGCGGCGGTGCTGGGCGCCGCCATGGCGGTAGCGATGTCGGCAAGCCGGCTGGCTCAGGCGGCGATCCAGCCATGGGCGGTGGCGCTGCAGGTGACGCCGCTGCCGGCGATCGCGCCGCTGATCATCATCTGGGTGGGTGAGCCGTTCGTAGCGCTGGTGGTCTGCGCCACCATCATCGCGTTCTTCCCGATGTTTGCAAACACCGCGGCCGGACTGGCTTCGGCGCCGCCGGAGTTAAATGATCTGTTTCGGCTGTACGGGGCAAACCGCTGGCGAACGATGGCGCTGCTTCGGCTGCCAGCCGCCCTGCCCTACTTTCTGACCGGGTTGCGAATTTCCGGCGGCCTGGCGCTGGTTGGCGCGGTGGTGGCGGAACTGGTCGCTGGGTCCGGCGGTTTTGCCTCGGGCCTTGCCTATCGCATTCTGGAGGCAAGCTTTCGGCTGGAGATGCCGCGCATGTTCGCTGCGTTGATCCTGCTGGCATTGGCAGGAATCCTGCTGAATTTCGGCCTAGGGTCGCTTGGACAGGTGATCCTCCGACGGCGCGGCCTGGCATGAACCGTCTGCTCATCTTTGGTCGCGGCTACAGCGGTTCGGCGGTCGCCTGCCTCGCTCTGGCAGCCGGGTTCGCGGTCGAGGGGACGACCCGAGCGGGGTTGGACGGAAGCGTGCGCTTCGATGCCGCGGACGCGGCAGTCCAATCGGCTACCCATCTGCTCAGCACAGTCGGCCCCGATGAGGGCGGCGACCCGGTGTTGCGGCGCTACGGCGCGGCCATTGAGGCGGCGCCGTCGTTACGCTGGATCGGCTATTTGTCCAGCACGGTGGTGTATGGCGATCGCGGCGGCGCCTGGGTTCAGGAGGATACGCCTCCATCTCCCTCGCAGCCACGCGGACAGCGGCGCGTTGACGCGGAGAACGCCTGGCTCCGCTTCGCCGACCGCCGCGCGATCGATATTTTTCGGCTGGCCGGAATTTACGGACCCGGGCGGTCTGCATTGGATGACCTGCGGGCTGGACAGGCCCGCCGAGTGAACAAACCGGAACATCATTTCGGTCGCATACACCGTGGCGACATCGCGCGTGCGGTCGTTGCCGCCATGCTGCAGGATCGGCCCTCAGGACGGCGCGTGCTGCATCTGGCCGACGACGAACCGTCAGCAAGCGCGGTGGTGGTGACAGAGGCGGCAAGCCTGCTCGGGGTCGCGGCGCCCCCTGAAATCAGCTTCGCCGATGCGCTTCCGACGATGAGCCCGATGGCGCGCAGCTTCTGG
>DASYBP010000609.1:0-4875 GCA_036500715.1 Rhodopila sp. | reverse complement strand
ATCATAACACAACCCACTCCGGAGGATCCAATGCAGATCGGTTGCAGCGCCCCCACCAGCGGCGCCTTGATTGAACCCGACAGCCTGCTGCGCATCGTCAGCGAAGCGGAAGCCCTTGGCTTCGATTACGTCACCGTGAGCGACCACGTGATGATCCCTAACAGCATCGCGTCGCGCTATCCCTATTCCGACTCCGGCGAATTCCCGTCCGGCGCGGCCGCACCAAGGCTGGAGCAACTGACGGCCGCAACCTTTATCGCCGCAGCGACAAAGAACCTGCGCATCGTGACCTCGGTGATGGTGGTACCGCATCGTCCCGCGGTGCTGACGGCGAAAATCCTTGCCAGCATCGACTTCCTGTCCAAAGGCCGCCTCACCCTCGGCATCGGCGCCGGCTGGTGCGAGGAAGAGTTCATCGCCATTGGCGCGCTGCCCTTCGCCGAACGCGGTGCCGTCACCGATGAGTTCATGGCCGTCTGCAAGGAACTCTGGACCGCGGACCAGCCAAAATTCGATGGCAAGTATGTGAAATTCAAGGACGTGATGTTCCCGCCGAAGCCGCCGCAGGGGGTGATCCCGATTTGGGTCGGCGGGGAAAGCGGACCGGCCATGCGCCGCACCGCCACATACGGCGATGCCTGGTATCCGATCGGCACCAACCCGCAATTCCCGATGGATACATTGTCGCGTTTCAAGGCCGGCGTCGCCAAGCTGCGCGGCATGACCGAGAAAGCCGGCCGTGATCCGGCTGCGGTCGGGCTGGCGTATCGCGTTTCGTCCCATCCGGAAGCGCAACCAAAGGGTTCGGTGGACGGCGAGCGAAAGCTCTTCACCGGCACCGCCGCAGACTATGCCGGCGACATCAAGGCCCTGCGGGATGTCGGCGTCACCGCATTCGATTTCGGCCTGTTCGGTCCCGACATTGACGCCTCGGTGGGCAATCTCCGCCGCTTCCGCGACGACGTCATGGCAAAGGTGCGCTGATCATGCAGCTTGGTATGACCGTCGGCATGTCGGGCCCGCATCCGAAGCTCGATATGGACATGATCCTGGAAGCCGAGCGGCTGGGATTTTCGCAGGTGTGGACTGGGGAGGCTTACAGCACTGACGCGGTGTCGCCCGCCGCCTGGATCCTCGCCCGGACCACAAAGATCAAGGCCGGCACTGGCATCATGCAAATGCCGGCCCGCACCCCCGCCTGCGCCGCGATGACCGTGCTGTCGTTGCAGGCGCTGTCAGGCAATCGCTTCCTGTGCGGGATCGGCCCGTCCGGCCCGCAGGTGGTCGAGGGCTGGCACGGCGTCCCCTTCGGCAAGCCGATGCAGCGCACCAAGGAATACGTCGCTATCATCAAACAGATCCTGGCGCGCGAAAAACCGCTGGAGTTCCATGGTGAGCAATACTCCATCCCCTACGACGGCCCCGACGCGACCGGTCTGGGGCGCCCGCTGCGCAGCATCGCCCACGGCGACCCCAACGTAAAATTCTACACCGCCTCGATAACCCCAGCCGGATTACGGACGGCCGGTGAAGTCGCCGACGGCAACCTGCCGATCTTTTTCTCCCCCGACGCGCCAAACGTCGTCACCGGTCCGACCTTGGAAGGCCGCAAGAAAATCGGTCGCACGATGGACGGCTTTGACACCGCCCCCTTCGTGCGCGCAGCCATGGGATCGGACGTGTCAGCCTGCCGCGACGCGATCCGCCCCGAACTCGCCCTCTACATCGGCGGCATGGGCGCTCGGACTAAAAATTTCTATAACGATATGGTTTCCCAAATGGGCTTCGAGGGGCAGGCGAAAACCATTCAGAACCTGTACCTTGACGGCAAGAAAAACGAGGCTGCCGGTGCCGTGCCCGACGCGCTGATCGACGCGATCTCGCTGTGCGGCCCGGCGGACCGGATCCGAGACCGGCTGCAGGCCTGGAAAGACGTTGCCAAGGCCGGACACGTCGGCACCATGGTGCTGAGAGGCTCCGGCATCGATGTCCTGCGCGTGGTGGCCGAGGAGGTATTATAGCGGAGAAGCCTCTGTGCTGGCGGTCCGTTGCCACACCTGGATGCCGTATCAACAACTGCAGATCGAGGACCTTCCCGTCCCCGACCCCGCAGCTGGGCAGGTGCGGATCGCCATCCATTGCGCTGGCGTCTCATTCGCCACCAGCTTGGTGACCGAGGGCCGGTACCAGCGCAAGCCGCCGTTGCCGTTCACGCCGGGCACCGAGATCGCGGGGGTGATTTCGGCGGTAGGGTCCGAGGTGTCCGGGTTCGCCGTGGGGGACCGGGTCTGCGCCGGCATCGACTGGGGCGGCCACGCCGAGGCGGTGGTGACCGACGCAGCCACCGTCCATCGAGTGCCCGATGATCTGCCGTTCGAACTGGCACCGCAGTTCCCGCTTTCATACGGCACGGCGTACGCCGCCTTGGCCTGGCGAGCCGCGGTGCAGCCCGGCGAAACGGTTTTGATCCATGGGGCCGCCGGCGCCGTCGGGCTCGCGGCCGTCGAGTTGGCGAAAGTCATGGGCGCTCGGGTGATCGCAACTGCATCCACGCCTGAAAAGCGGGAGCTGGCTGTGGCCCATGGCGCGGATCATGTCATGGCGTTTCCATCTCAGGATGCGCTGGACTCGATCCGGTCACTCGTCCCCGGCGGCGTGGAGGCGGTGTTCGACCCGATCGGCGGCGACGCCTTCGATCTGTCGCTGCGGTGCGTCGCGAACAGCGGGCGCATCCTGCTGATCGGCTTCGCCGGCGGCCGCGTCCAACAGATCCCCGCCAACATCCTGCTGGTGAAGGACGTCACTGTATTCGGCTTCAACTACGGCAAATACATTGGCTGGACCCGGGTCGACGAGCGCAAACAGCACGAGCCCCAGGTGCGGGCCGCAATGCAGCAGATGTTCCGGTGGTATCAGGAAGGGCGGCTGCACCCCGTCACCTCGCACCGGTTCCCGCTACAGGATTTCCGGCAGGCGATGGAGACCGTGCTGGCGCGGCGCAGCACCGGAAAGGTGGTACTGGAGATGCCGATTGCCAGAGCCGACCGGGGGTGATTGGTCTTCAGGAGCCCTGGTTCGGCCGGCCCGTGACTTGGCTGCAATACATTTCCTCGATCCGGTAACCATCGCCCTCCATAGCAGTGAAACCGAACACAGGTCCTGCTTCTGCGCGCCATCTGCGCACAGCCTCTTCCTGTCCGTCTTGACAGGCCTTCACGCTGACAAACAGCGGCCCCGCCGCGCCCGGCGTAAGCGCCACTTCCCGGCACGTCGGCGCCGGACGCTCCTGCGACCACAGGCAAAGCCGGATGTAGAGCGCGACTGGTTCGCCGGTTGCCGTCGGCTTGACACCTTCAGATGCGCAAGTGCTGAATCGAAACGAAAAAATCACCAGAACCACTGCCGCAAATGCGGCCGCCCTCGGTAGGAAATTCTGTGCGTTGTTCATTTTTGCTGTCCTGCCCTGCTGGATCAATGCGGCCGAGCGCCGGAGCGGCGGCGCGTAGGTGCAAACTATGAATCCATACTGTCAGTAAGCTTCTGATCACGCCGCGGTAACGGACTGGTAACAGGCGGCTGATCGGGCCTATGCTGGCAGCGTTCTGGGGAAACCGCGATGCGACATCGGATCTTGGTTGTCGGTCGAGATGTGGAACCGCGTGCCCATCTGGCGCGCTTGTTGGCCGCCAACAGCTACGCCGTTGACATCGCGGAGAGCGCCGCACACGCCCGCCGCATCGAACTGAGGGGCATCGCGCTCTCGATCCTGATTTCTGCGGGTCTGGAAACCGAAGCACGAGACCTGCTGGACGAACTCCAGACCGCGACCCGTGGAACGGTGCTGGTGGTTGGATCGCACCGTTTCCTCGATCACGCCTCGGATGTCCTGGATCCCTTCAACGAGGCGGGAATACTTGCTCGTGTTCGCGACAGCCTGGGGTGCGCGACCAAGGTCGAAGAGCCCGCTCGGATGCTTCGCTTTGCCAGCTACTGTCTCGATCTTGCTGGTCAAAGCCTCATCAATCAAACCGGTCAGCAGGTCTCCCTCACGCGGGGAGAGTATCGTTTGCTATGCGAGTTCGTGCAGCGCCCCGGCCGTGTGTTGTCCCGAGATCACCTCCTCCAGGCATTGTCCGGACGTGACGCCGAGGCCTACGACCGCAGCATCGACATGCTGGTTGTCAGGTTGCGGCGTAAGATAGAAGCAGACCCAAAACGGCCAGGCTTGATCATCGCCATTCCCGGAACGGGGTATAAATTTGCCGCCAATGTGCAGCAGGTGGACTCGACAATCGCGCCGGTCCCGCAACAAAGTAACGGGGCGCCCGCGCCCGCGGAACGCAGGCAGGTCACCGCGCTCAGCACAGAGTTGCTGCCTGCCGACGGGCGCAGCTTGGCGGCCGATCCCGAGGATCTGCAAACACTCATCGATGCCTATCGCCGAGCGGCGTTGGCCGTGGTGACTCAGCACGGTGGGATCGTGGGGCACTGCGTTGGTTCAGAAGTCCTCGCCTTCTTCGGTCATCCGGTAGCCGAGGAAAACTCGGCGGAGCGTGCAATACACGCCGCACTCGACCTTGCAAGGGGGCTCACTGGCGGTTCAGAAATGCCGTCCGATCTCTCCATCCGGGCCGGGCTTGCGACCGGTCTTGTCGTAGCTTACCCCGCCGGCGAGGTCATAGGCGATGCGACCAGTGAGGCGGCGAGGATGCGCAGCCTGGCCGAACCCGGCCAGGTCGTGGTCGCCGCGAGTACCCACCGATTAAGCGGCCGACTATTTGCCTATCGTGCAATAGAGCCGAAGACGACCGGACCGCCCGACCCGCAAATTTCTCGGCAAGTCCTCGGTGCGACTGCCTTGGCCACCCGCTCGGA
>DASYBP010000608.1:0-2313 GCA_036500715.1 Rhodopila sp. | reverse complement strand
GAACATCGTCGGAGCCTGCTCGGGCGGGATCACGGCGGCACTGCTGATCGCGCTGTGGGGCGCTCGCAAGACGAAGCGGGCGGAAAGCTTCTCGCTGTTGGTCGCGATCATTGATGTCGAGGGCAATGCGGACACCTCGCTGGGCCTCTTCGCCAACATTGAGGTGCTGGAACTGGCGAAGCTCTTCTCGCGGTCGAAAGGCGTCCTCGAAGGCCGCGACCTGGAACGCGCCTTCGCCTGGCTCAGGCCCAACGACCTGATCTGGGCCTACTGGGTGAACAACTACCTGCTAGGTCAGCAGCCGCCAGGCTTCGACATCCTCTACTGGAACAGCGACACCACCAACCTTCCCGCGGCCTTGCACGGTGACTTGTTGGACCTGCTGAAACACGGCGGCATCGTCGGAGGCAATGGACCGACCATCAGCGGCCACAAGCTGGACCTCGCGCAAATCACCTGCGACACCTTCCTCGTTGGCGGCGAGACCGACCACATCACGCCCTGGCAGGGCACCTACCTGACGACCAAGGGCCTCGGCGGTATGTGGCAGTACGTGCTCTGCCAGTCCGGCCACATCCAAACGCTGATCAACCCGCCGGGCAACCCCAGGGCACGCTTCCTGACCAATGCCGCCAATCCGCCGACGGCGGATGCGTTTCTGGCCGGCGCCGAGACCCATCAGGGCAGCTGGTGGCCGCACTGGGCCGAGTGGCTGGGCACGCACGGCGGCGGCAAGGTCGCGGCTCCCGGCACGCTGGGCTCGAAAACACACAAGTCGCGCACAGATGCGCCCGGCACGTATGCGCTGGCGGCTGCGTGATGACCGGGGAAGCTGGCATCCGCACCGTTCAGGTCGCCGGGCGAGACCTGCGCGTTGCGGTGATGGGGCCGCCCGATGCCGAGCGGACGCTGCTTGTCTTCAACGGCATTGGCGCGAGCCTGGAAACCGTTGCGCCGTTCGCCGAGCGGTTCCGGCGGACGCGGATCGTGACGTTCGATGTTCCGGGAGTCGGCGGCTCGCCGGCCCCCAGGCTTCCCTACCGGCTAAGTTGGCTGTCGCGGCTTGCCGACCGACTGCTGGACAAGCTCGACATCGGTGCGGTCGACGTCTTCGGCGTTTCGTGGGGCGGGGCGTTGGCACAACAGTTCGTTCATGATCATCCCGAACGCAGCCAGACGCTAACGCTCGCGGCCACCTCGGCGGGCGTCGTCATGATACCGGGTGATCCCAGGGTGCTCGTGAAGCTCGCCACACCGCGCCGCTACGCCAACCCCGACCACATGATGGCGGTAGGCCCCGATATCTATGGGGGTCAGCTTCGATCTGACCGCAGCCGCCTGAAAGAGCATGCCGCCGCGCTGCGCACGGGCAGTTCGCGCGGCTATCTGTTTCAACTCCTGGCGGCGGCCGGCTGGACCAGTTGGTTATGGCTGCCGCAGTTCAAGCTGCCGGTCCTCATTATGATGGGCGCGGACGACCCCATCGTGCCACCCGCGAACGGCCGGATCCTGACCGGTCGCCTGCCCAACGCGCGTCTGGAGGTGGTCGATTGCGGCCATCTATTTGTCCTGACGCATCCTGAAGAGACAGCCCAGACCATCGAACGGTTTCTGTTCGAGACGCCCGTAACGGCGCCCGGTGAAAATGAGCCCCCCGCTTTGTGGCGGCGGCTTTGACCCATTTGGCACGCGGCTGCTTAGGAGAAGACGGATGAAGATCACCATGAACATCGAGTGCACGCCCGAAGAGGCCCGTACGTTCCTCGGCCTGCCCGACCTCAAGCCTATCGAGCACGAGGTGATGCAAGAGATGCGCAACCGCTTGATAGCCGGCATGGCCGCAATGGATCCGGTCGAGATGATGCGCGCCTGGATGCCGGCGATGACTGGCTTCGAACAGATGCGGGATTCCGTCGCCAAGATGACCGGCGGCAAGCAAGACAAATGATGACCCGACGCGCACCCTCAGGCGCTTGCCGCCATTCGTTGGTTCCGGAACCGATACGGCGTTCCGCCGTACCAGCGCCGGAATGCCTGGGTGAACACGCTTTGCTCGGAATATCCGAGCGCGTCGGATACCTCCGACAGGGGCAGGCGGGTGTTGGTGACCAGCGACAGCGCCCGCCCGCGGCGCCACTCGTCCAACAGGTCGCGGAAGCGCAATCCCTCCGCCTGGAGCCGCCGCTGCAGGCTGCGTGGGGGCATTCGGAGGTTGTCGGCCACGCGTTCGAGCGTGCAATTGCCCAACTCCATCTGTCGGGCGATCTCGGCCCGCACGTCCTCAAGCGTGCCACCGCCAACCTCGGCCCGGGC
>DASYBP010000607.1:0-3117 GCA_036500715.1 Rhodopila sp. | reverse complement strand
GCCGGCGTAATCAGGCCACGGACAATGTCGCGGTCCAGTTCCTGCAACTGGTCGCGGTACACCGCCTGATCGAATGCAGCGCGGGCGGCAACGGGGCGGTTGCCGCGGAGCAAGGGCGCCACGATCGGCAGCAGGGCGCCGAACGCCAACACGGCCAGCAGAAATGGCAGGATCAAGCGTCTGTTCCGCGCATCAGGCTGTCCAGGCGACGGCTTTCCTCGGTGTCGAGCGGCGGTGTCTCGGGCGAAGTGGTGTAACGGCCCCGCAGCCAAATCAGCGTACCGGCCAAACCAACAATGAGGAGCAACGGTGGACCGTACCAAAGAACGTAGGTCGCGGGCTCGACCGGTGGTTTCAACAGCACGAACGACCCGTAGCGGCTGACGACGGCCTGCACGGCCTGGGAATCGGTGTCGCCTGCCGCCAGCCGCTCACGGACGAATACGCGGATATCGTGAGCCAGGTCGGCGCCGGACTCGTCGACTGACTCATTCTGACAGACCAGGCAGCGAAGCTGGCCGCTGATCGCCCGAGCGCGGGCCTCCAGGGCCGGGTCGGCGAGACGTTCCCGCGGTTCGACAGCGTAGGCGGCCAGGGGGGCGGCCCAGGCGGTCGCCAGGTACAGAGCGGTCGCCAGGGACAGAGCGGACAGGCGCCAGATTTTCATGACTGATCAAGCTGTTTGAGCAGCGGCAAAAGTTCTTTGTCGGCGGTTTCCGCGGTCAGCGGGCCGACGAAGCGGCGTCGTATCACGCCGGAACTGTCGACGACATAGGTCTCCGGCACGCCATAGACGCCGAAATCGAGCCCTACGCGGCCATCCTGGTCGAGGCCGACCTGCCGGTAAGGATCGCCGAATGTCGCCAGCAGGCGTGTCGAGTCCGCGGGCTTGTCCTTGTAGGCAATGCCATACAGCGGTAGGTGATCCTGTTCGGCAAGGCGCATCAGCAGCGGATGCTCGATCCGGCAGGGCACGCACCAGGAGGCAAAGAAGTTGATGACGAACGGATGCCCCTTCAGTGCGTCCAAATCGAGTGGTTTGCTCGCACCCAGGCCCGCGAGGTCAAATGCGGGGGCAGGCTTCTCGATCATCGCCGAGGGCAATTCGTGGATGTCGTGGTTGGGGCGAAGGGAGACCAGAAAATACCCGATCAGCACCAGGAATAGCACCAGCGGCAACAGGTAGAACAGGCGTTTCATCGCCTACTCGGCCGCTTGCAGCTTTTGTCCGATCCGGCCGCGGGACGCGCGAGCGGCGGCGCCAACACGCCAGCGCCGGTCACTGAGGCTGACCACTCCGCCGAACGCCATGATCACGCAGCCAATCCAGATCCAGGGCACCAAAGGTTTCCAGTAGACCCGGACGGTCCAGTTGCCGGCGTTGTCGGTATCGCCCAGCGCGACATACAGATCGGCTAGGAAATTGGTGCGGATCGAGGTCTCGCTGGTGGTCTGCTTCTGCAGCGGGAAGGAGCGGCGCTCGGGGTGCATGACCTTGACCAGAGCGCCGCCACGCGTCACGCGGATGGCGGCATCGTCGGCCACGTAGTTCGGGCCTGGGATGCGGGTCACGTTTTCCAGCGTCAGTTGGTAGCCGGCGATGGCGATGCTGCCGCCGGGCGTGAGGATTTCGATTGCCTCCTTATCGAACGCCGAGGCGGCGAACCCAGCGACCGAGACCGCCAGGCCGAGATGCGCAAAGGTCATGCCGTAGGCGGACCTCGGCAGGTGGACCAGGCGACGGATGCTGTCGCCGAACGGGACGCGGAACAGGCGGATGCGTTCGGCGAATTCCGTCGCTACGGCGGCGGCCAACCAGGCGGCTAGGCCGAAGCCCAGCACGGCCAAGACCGGGCCGCCATAGGTGATATAGAACGCGGTCAGCAGAACGAGTGCTGTGGCAATGTAGGCCACCCAGAGACGCTGCAGCGCGCCCAGTAGGTCGCCGCGCTTCCAGGACAGCATCGGGCCGACGCCGACTGCGATGATCATCGGCACCATCATCGGTGCGAAGGTGCGGTTGAAGAACGGGAACCCGACCGACAGCTTCGGGCCGTTCATCGCGTCCAGGAACAGCGGATACAGCGTGCCCAGGAATACCGTCGCGCAGCCGCAGGACAGCAGCAGGTTGTTCAGCACCAGCGCGCCCTCGCGGGAGATCGGCGCGAACAGGCCGCCGCCCTTCAAGGCCGGTGCCCGGATGGCATACAGGGTCAAGGATCCGCCGATAGCGGCCACCAGCAGCAGCAGGATGAAGGTGCCGCGCTCCGGGTCCGTGGCGAAGGCGTGCACGGACGTCAGGACGCCGGAGCGCACCAGGAACGTGCCGACCAGGGAGAGCGAAAAGGTAATGATCGCCAACAGAATGGTCCAGGATTTCAGCGTGTCCCGCTTTTCCACGACGATCGACGAGTGGATCAGTGCGGTGCCGACCAGCCAGGGCATGAAGCTAGCATTTTCCACCGGGTCCCAGAACCACCAGCCGCCCCAGCCCAGCGTGTAATAGGCCCACCACGATCCCATCGCGATGCCAATCGTCAGGGCGCACCACGACGCCAGGGTCCAGGGCCGCACCCAGCGTGCCCAGGCGGCATCGACGCGGCCCTCGATCAGGGCGGCGACAGCGAAGGCGAAGGCAACCGAAAACCCGACATAGCCGAGGTAGAGGAAGGGTGGGTGGAAGGCGAGGCCCGGATCCTGCAGCACCGGGTTCAGCCCCTGGCCGTTCGGCGCCGCCGGGAAGGTGCGCAGGAAGGGGTTTGATGTCAGCAGGATGAACAGCAGGAACCCGACGGCGATCATGCCCTGGACCGCGAGGACGCGGGCCCGCAGAGCCGGCGGCAGGTTGTCGCTGAACAGCGCCACTGCTCCGGCGCAGAGCGACAGCATGAAGACCCACAGCAGCATGGAGCCCTCATGGTTTCCCCAGACGCCGGTGATCTTGTACAGCAGCGGCTTATCGGTGTGGCTGTTCTGGATGACGTTGATGACGGTGAAATCGGACACGACGTAGGCGTGCATCAGCGCTAGCATCGCCAACGCGGTCAGCGCGAAGCCGGTCAGCGCGCAGGAGCGGCCAACCGCCATCCAGCCGACATGGCGTCGGGCCGCGCCGAT
>DASYBP010000606.1:0-14898 GCA_036500715.1 Rhodopila sp. | reverse complement strand
CAAGGATGCGCGTTTCGGTGCTCTCGCGCGTCAGCATATCAAAGGTGAAGTTGTACCGACCGTCCCCGGTTCGGACCACACAGTTCAGTTCGGCTATTGTCCTGCTCATATTTTCCTCTGTTACTTTCTATCACGACGCCGGTCCGAATCTGGCTACGACGTTCTCACAAGAAGTTCATTAGGCGGCTGCTAGCGCTCGGACTCGCCGAGTTAGTCCGGATAAATGGTCCGATCAGCCTACTCCGCTGCGCGGGCTTCCACCGCCTTGCTGAAGCGATACCGGGCGGCCGGATGCCGGGCGGGAAGCCGAGGCTGGCCGAAGATCTTTTGTCGAAACGGTCGGGGTGCGTATTCAGTTTTGAACATGGCGCGGGATTGAAGTTCAGGCACCAACAGATCGACCACAGCCTCCAGGCCCTCCGGCACCACGACCCGTGTGAGGTTAAATCCGTCGACGTCCGCCTCCTCCACCCATCGCTCGATCTCATCGGCGACTGTGGTGGGCGACCCGACAATGAAGGCGCCTCGTCCACCGACCTGGCCGAACCTCACCAGATCCCGCACAGTCCAGCGCCGGTCCGGGCTGCGGGTGGTAATCGCTTCGATCAGCGACCGCATTGCGTTACTATCGATGTGTTCGATCGGCTCATCCAGACCGTACCGAGATAGATCCGTGCCGGACCAACCCGACAACAGGGCAAGTGAGCCTTCGTCGTCGATCCACCGCTGGTATTCGGTGTGCCGATCGTGCGCCTCGGCGTCCGTAGGCGCAACGATAACGGTCGTTCCGAGGAAGATCTTGACGTCATCGGCTTGTCGTCCATTTTTCACGGCGTGGGCGCGTATATCCCGTACCGTTCCCGCGACCAGCGGCTTGGTGTGCCCGTTGACGAACACCGCCTCGGCATGGCTCCCGGCGAATGCGCGCCCGGCGTCGGAGGCGCCTGCCTGAAACAGGAACGGCGTCCGCTGAGGGGAAGGATGCACCAGATGAATTGCATCCAGATCGTAATGGACGCCGTGGTGAGATATCCGCCGGACCCGGTCCGGCCGCGTGTACGTCCGTGTCTGGCGGTCGCGCACCAGTGCGTCATCGGCCCAGCTTCCCTCCCACAATGCGTAGACGACCTCGAGGAATTCCTCTGCCGCGGCGTAGCGCTGATCGTGCCTCGTCAGCCCGTCTCGCCCGGCCCCCTTGGCACCGCTATCGAGAATGCCGGTAACGATGTTCCATGCCATCCGGCCCCTGGTAAGATGATCGAGTGTCGAGAAGCGGCGAGCCAGCAGGTATGGCCGCTCGTATGTCAGCGTTGCAGTGACACCGAAGCCGATATGCTCGGTAACCGCGGCCATCAGCGACACCACCGGGAACGGATCGAGCGTCGGCGCCTGCGCGCCTGTTCGAATCGCGGTGTCGGCGCTTCCGCCATAGACGTCATAGACCCCGATCACATCGGCCAGGAACACGGCGTCCAGTTTGCCGCGTTCCGCCGTCTTCGCCAGATTGGCCCAGTAATCCGGCGTGTCATGCAAGACGGAGGCATCGCTCGGATGTGCCCAAAGGCCCGCCCAGCTATGGCTGGGGGCGTTCATGTGGAACGCGTTCAGGCGGATTTCCTTTGGCATGTTTATTCGACCGCTACGGTCTCGAACGGATGTTTCTCTCTTCGCACTCTGTCGCTCGCCGTCCCGGCAAAGCCGGGGTAATATTGTGGATCATCGCCGGAGCGGACTTCGGAACCATAAACCACACTAGAAAACAATGGCTTGCTAGTGTCCTGATCGATTTGAAAGTCCGCAAAACGGTTGATCCATAGTATAGTATGGCGGACTTTCGAATCGGGACACTAGCGCCGGGCCGTGATGGCTGCGGCCAGGCCGCAACGGAGCGGCCTGCGGACATTCGGAGACGCCCAAAGCGGAGTTGGTCCTTATGCTGAGACATGGTTTGACCCCGTTGACAAGCGATCGGGTAAATCCGGCATACCGAACACTCGTCCTTGGAGCACATATGGTCAAGACGCCTCGTGTGAATTAGCTTATCCACGTCTTCGCCACGGATATCACTGCGCTGCCTATCTGGCATCTGGAAGCGGCTCAGGCTTGCGTGACGACCGATCGGCTCATGTGATCCAGGCCGACGCGCCCCTCGCCCTCGGCGGCGACGATATGGCGCCGGTCCGCCGGCTTATGCATTGGTCGAGCTGATCACCAGCTCTCATTACGCCGCCGCAAATCTTGTGCTACTCACGCCCATGATTCCGCGCCCAGCTTTTCGTGCAATGAAACTGAGCGGCTCCATGGCGTTGACCCTCGGCATCCCGACTCTAGCTGTCGCTTCGGCCACGGCCGCAGTGGAACGCCTTCCAGCACCTGACAAAGGGGTAGGGTGGAATCAAGGACCGGGAATGCGATGCGGGGCGTCGCTGATCGGCCGGACCCACGCTGACGCCATGCCACCCGCACGCGCGCCTAGAGTCATCCGGCCTTGGCCGCCGCTTACGCGCCGCAGCCCAAAAATGCATTTATTTTGTGGAACCGTATTTCCAGCTCCATATGACAGTGATATACGGCCAATCCACGATTACATTCCGGGAAACCTGCCGTGCCTCGACAGATCCGCCTGAACGCCTTCGACATGAACTGCGTTGGGCATCAATCGCCCGGTTTGTGGCGGCATCCGCGCGACCGCTCGGATGAATATAACTCACTACGGTACTGGACCGATCTTGCGCAGATCCTGGAGCGCGGTAAGTTCGACGGGCTGTTCATCGCCGATGTGCTTGGCGTGTACGATGTTTACGGCGGCAATCTCGATGCCGCGTTGCGCAACAGTACGCAGATCCCGGTCAACGACCCGTGCCTACTGGTCCCGGCGATGGCAATGGTGACCGAACATCTCGGATTCGGCATCACCTGCACCCTGTCCTTCGAGCCGCCCTATCCATTTGCTCGCCGCATGTCGAGCCTGGACCACCTTACCAACGGACGTGTCGGATGGAATATCGTTACCGGATATCTCAACAGTGCGGCGCGTGGGGTCAGCGGTAGCGACCAGACCGGGCACGATATGCGTTATGAGATCGGCGATGAGTACATGGAGGTAATGTACAAACTGTGGGAGGGCAGCTGGGAAGATGGGGCGACCGTGCGCGATCGCGGCGCCGGCATCTTCACGCACCCGGAGAAGGTTCATAAAGTCCGCCATGACGGCAAATACTTCCAGGTGGACGCCGTGCATCTATGCGAGCCCTCACCACAGCGTACGCCGGTGCTCTATCAGGCAGGCGCTTCGACCAAAGGTCGCGCCTTCGCTGCCGCACACGCGGAGTGCGTCTTCATTGCCGCACCTACCAAGCACGTCCTCGCCCCTCGCGTGGCCGAGTTGAGGAAGGGCGCGCTCGAGGCCGGCCGTTCCGCCTCCGATTTGTTGGTCTTCACGCTGCTCACGGTCATCGTCAGCCGCACCGACGCCGAGGCGCAGGCCAAATATGCCGAGTACCGCAGCTATGTCAGCCACGAAGGGGCGCTCGCGCTAATGGCGGGGTGGACCGGCATTGACTTTGCGGAATACGACTTGGACGAGCCGATCAAGTATATTAAGAATGACGCCATCCAATCGGCGACCGAGGCCTTGACGTCTGCCAATCCCGATCGGGTCTGGACAGTGCGCGAGGTCGCCGAGTTCGGCGGCATCGGTGGCCTTGGCCCGGTCGTGGTCGGCTCGCCCGAACGGGTGGCCGACGAGTTGCAGTCCTGGGTCGAGGAGACCGATATCGATGGTTTCAATCTTGCCTATGCGGTAACACCCGAGACCTTCTCGGATATCGTCGATTTGCTGGTGCCGGAGTTGCAACGGCGCGGTGTATACAAACAGGATTACGCGGCGGGAACACTGCGCGAAAAACTGTTTGGCCGCGGTGCGCGTCTGCAGGCGCCACATCCGGCGGCGGGGTATCGTCACTGGCTGCGCCACGCGAGCCGCGACCCGGTCCATCTGGCCGAACATGAGCGTGCCTGACGTCATGGCCGCTGTGCGCGCCGTCCTGGTGCAGGTGCCGGTCACGGAGATTTTCGCGGCAGCAGCGCTGACGCCGCACGCCGAGGCGCTGCGGCACAAGCGGCGCGGCCGCTGGCGTGCGTGGTCGTGGGCCGACCTCCGAACCGAAAGCGAGGGTCTCGCCCAGGCGCTGCGGGAGCGCGGCATCGACGACCGGTCTGTCGTCGCGATCAGCGGCGACTACGCACCGGGGTTGGTGATCTTCGCGATCGCGGCGGCAAGGGCCGGAGCGCGCGTGGTCGCGGTGCCTACCGGCATCGCGCGGGTGGACCTGGCCGCCTGGCTGCGTGAAAAACCAGTGGCCCTCGCATTTGTTGGCCTGCGCGAGCAGTTGGGAACATGGCGAGGGGCACTGCGGGAAGCCGCATGCCAGGCCGAGATCATAGTCGATTTTCACCTCCCCTGGGGCCATCCTTCTGCCTCAGGCCAGACCGCCGCCGCGGACCTTCTCGGCGACGCCGCCCGCGGACGCGAGGCAAGGCGGCCAGCAAGCGAGGTGCTTTGGATCGAAGAAGGCACCGACTGGAGCGACGGGCTGGGGTTTATCTTGCACGCCCTGGCGCTGGCGGCGACGCTGGCATTCCCCGAAAGTCGGACTGCCGCCGGTCGCGATCGGCGGGAAATCCAGCCTGCCCGCTTCGCCCTCTCGGTTACGCATCATGCGATGCTGGCAGGCGATCTGACGACACGGCTGGCGGCCGGCCCCTCTCTGGCGGCCTGGTTGACACGAAACGCGCTTTCTGCCGCGCGCGGCGGTTCGGCCCGCTGGCACCAGCGATGGTTGCTCGGACGGATACGCCGCCCGTTTGGGCTGGCCCGCACGCGGGAATTGACCGTGGTCGGCCTGCCGGATGCTGCACCTGTGGACGGTGCTCGTGTCGATCTGTTCGCCGCTCTGGGCATCCCGGCTCGCTGGGCCGCGCCACCGAGCACGCCGGTTGGCCAAGCCGCATCGTTCTTCCCGGTATTCGCGTGACTGCCACCCAGAACGATCCGCTGCTGAGGGTGCAGGACATTTCGCTCTCGTTCCGTGGCATTCGCGCGATCACAGAGCTAAGCTTCGGCATTGCCCGTGGTGAGATCTGCTCGCTAATCGGCCCGAATGGCGCGGGCAAGAGTTCGTTGCTCAACGTTATCAACGGTGTCTATTGGCCTGACTCTGGTCAGATCCTGTTCGAGGGTCAGGCGTTCCCGCGCCTGCAGGCGCGCCAGGCAGCGCGGCTGGGCATCGCCCGCACATTTCAGAACAATGCACTGTTCAAGCGACTGAGCGTGATCGACAATGTGCTGACCGGCCTATCGCGTCACGGACAGGCCGACGTTCTCGCCCAGGTTTTCCGCCTGCCTGCTGCCCGCAGAGAAGATCGCCGATTCCGAGAGCGCGCCGAGGAAATCATGGAATTCCTGCATATCGACGCTTACCGGGACGTGGTCGTCGGGCAGTTGCCCTTTGGCCTGCAAAAGCGGGTCGAACTCGGCCGTGCCCTGGTGTCTCGCCCGATTTTCCTGCTGCTGGACGAGCCGATGGCCGGAATGAATCAGGCGGAGAAAGCGGACATGTCGCGATTCGTCGCTGACATCAATCACTACCTCGGTGTGACGGTTCTGCTCATCGAGCACGACATCGGTGTGGTAATGAACCTCTCAGACCATGTCGTCGTCCTCGACTACGGCCGTAAGGTTGGCGACGGCACCCCGGCGTCGGTGCGTGAGAACCCCGATGTGATCGCCGCCTATCTCGGCACGAAGCACTAGCGCAGCAATGCACTATTTTCTCGTCATTCTCACCTCCGGTCTGCTCGCCGGGATTATGTACGCGATGGTGGCAATCGGCTTCGTGCTGATCTACAAGGCTTCCGGCGTGTTCAATTTCGCTCAGGGTTCGTTGGTGCTGTTCGCCGCCCTGTCGTTCGTCACGCTGACCGAACACGGCCTGCCGTTCTGGGCCGCGTTCCTGGTCACTTCTCTGATGATGGTGGTCGCCGCGGTGATCATCGAACGGCTGGTCCTGCGGCCGCTGGTCGATCGCAGCCCGTTGACCCTGTTCATGGCCACGCTTGGGTTGAGTTTCGTCATCGAAGGGCTGGCGCAGTTGCTGATGGGGACCGACGTCCATCAATTGGACCTCGGCATCGATGACGTGCCAACGAATTTCCTGGGGCTTGAACTCAGCCAGTTTGACCTGTTCGCCTCGGCGGTGGCGATTGTCCTTGTCGCTGTATTGTCGCTGGTCTTCGGCAGGACGCGTATCGGAATTTCGTTACGTGGCGTCGCCGACGACACGTTGGCGGCACAATCAATCGGGATCCGTTTGCCAACCATCTGGCGGGTGGTCTGGAGCGTCTCGGGTGTGGTCGCGCTCGTTGCCGGGCTGCTGTGGGGTGCGCGGCAGGGCGTGCAATTTTCCCTGACCATGGTCGTGCTGAAGGCGATGCCGGTGCTGATCATCGGCGGGTTCTCCTCGATCCCAGGCGCCATTGTCGGTGGGCTTCTGGTCGGAGCCAGCGAAAGCCTTGCCGACATCTATCTCGGGCCGCTGCTGGCGGGTGGTGCAGTCTCCAACTGGTTCGCCTATATGCTGGCGGTTGGCTTCCTGCTGGTCCGACCCTCCGGCTTGTTCGGCGATCGCACGATCGAGAGGGTCTGAAGCGATGTCAGCCACCACCCTGACCGCCACCGAGCGAAGCCCTCGTATGGCTATCGCAACGTTACGCAGTCTCGTATGGCTCCTCGGCAGCATCGCTGTGCTGTCGCCGGTGTTTGCCGACGAGTATTGGCTGAACTCCATTCTGATCCCGACAATTGCGATGGGTTTGGCCGGGATCGGGCTCAATTTGCTGATGGGCTATGCCGGATTGGTCTCGCTCGGCAGCGCCGCCTTTATGTCAATCGGGGCGTTTGCGACCTACAACCTTCTGCTCCGCGCGACGTGGCTTCCGCTGCCCCTGACCCTGATCGCGGCGGGAACGATCACCGGGGTCGTGGGGGTGTTCTTTGGGTTACCCAGCCTACGCATCAAGGGCTTCTACCTCGCTGCGTCCACGCTCGGCGCGCAGTTCTTCTTCGAGTGGCTTTTCACCAGCTTCCGCTGGTTCTCCAACAATAGCTTGACGCTGACGATCTCGGCGCCACGACTGGAGCTTTTCGGCTTGGATCTCCGATCCGCGCCAGGCCGCTATCTCCTCGTCGTTATCGTCACCGCGATCCTGTGGCTGCTGGCGAACAACATTGTTCGCAGCCGGATCGGTCGCGACTGGATGGCGATCCGCGACATGGACAAGGCGGCCGCAGTGATCGGCATCCCGGTTGCAGGGCGCCAGCTGCTGGCTTACGGCATCAGCTCCTTCTACACCGGCATCGCCGGTGCACTCTTTGCCTTCGCCTATCTCGGCACTGCCGACGCGCATTCCTTCGACCTCGACAAATCCTTCGAGGTTTTGTTCATCGTCTTGATAGGCGGATCAGCCAGCCTGGCCGGCAACTTCCTCGGGGCCGCCTTCATTGTGCTGACACCGATCGTACTGACCCGTGTCGTCGAATGGTTTGATCTTGCGACGGTTTTCGATAACGGCGTGCTCGTCAACGTCGAGCGGATGTTGTTCGGCGTCATCATCATCGTCTTGCTCATCCGCGAGCCGGACGGTTTAGCCAGCCTGGTCGAGCGGATCGTTGCTCGCTGGCGAGTGTGGCCGCTCCGGGCATAGGCCAGACATACCGATCTGCGCGCGGCGATCACGCACTGCGCGACAACAAGGGGAAGACAAAAGTCATGACAGGATCACGCACCAGCACCGCGCTCGCGATTGCGCTGGCGACCGGCCTTGCGCTCGGGACCACCGATGCCCGAGCCGGCGGCGCACACGAAGGCGAGCAGCTGTACCCGGTTCTCACTTACCGAACCGGTCCGTACGCGCCATCCGGAATTCCGTTCCTCGGCGGACTGCATGACTACATCCGCTACGTCAACGAAGTGGAAGGCGGCGTCAATGGTGTAAAGATCTACACGCCGGAATGCGAGACTGCCTATTCCATCGAACGCGGCATCGAATGCTACGAGCGCTTCAAGCACGGCTACGAGGGCGCGCCGACCGCGATATTCCAGCCGCATTCCAGCGGTCTCGACGCGGCGCTGCTCGACAAGGCACGGCAAGACCACGTGCCGGTGTTCGGCCCGGGTGGCGGGCAGGCCCAGGCGTTCGACGGCCGCGTGTTCCCGTATTCGTTCCCTTTGGTTTTCGACTACTGGAGCGAGGCCTCGATCGTCGTAAAATACATTGCTGAGCGCGCCGGCGGCTATGACAAGCTCAAGGGTGTGAAGCTGGCGACGCTGTATCACGACTCCGGCTATGGCCGCGACACCATCGAACCGCTGGCGATCCTATCAAAGAAGTACGGCTTCGAGGATATCCAGATCCCGGTGCCACACCCCGGCGAGCAACAGCAGACGCAATGGCAGCAGATCAAGCAGGCAAACGCTGACTGGGTGTTCCTGCGCGGCTGGGGCGTGATGAATCCGGTTGCGATCAAGACCGCCGCGCGCGTCGGCTTCCCGGTCGATCACATCATCGGCGATATCTGGAGCGGATCGGAGGACGACACGCGGCCCGCCGGAGCGGCGGCGAAGGGCTATCTCGCGGTCTCAGCGTTCCCGCCAGGAACCAACTTCAAGGTCCTCGAGACCCTCAAGAAAGATATCATCGACACCGGCAAGAGCGATTTGAAGGATACTTCGAAGTTCGGGACCGTTTACTACAACTTCGGCGTCATCGAAGGCATCCTCGCGGTCGAGACTTTCCGCACCGGACAGGAGAAATTCGGCCATCGTCCGCTGAACACCGAGGAAGGCCAGTGGGCGCTCGAGCACCTCGATCTGACGGCAGATCGAATCGCCGCAATCGGCGCCACCGGGCTCGTCAGCCCGATCAAGGTGACATGGCTTGATCATGTCGGTGGCGGTTCGGCGAAGATCCAACAGTGGACAGGCGATTCCTGGAAGCCGCTGACGGATTGGCTGAATGGCGACCGCGCCCTGTTCCACGACGTGCTGGAGGAGAAGGCGTTGTCTTACGCGAAGGAAAAGAACATCTCGGTCCGTGCCACGGCCGACGCGCCGATCAACTGAACGGCGCAGTGCGCCCCCGGCGTGCCAGCCTGTTCCTGGTAGGGGGCGTGCCTTTACGAACGGAGACTTTCGGATGAAGCCTGCCATGCCGATCCTCGCCGTCGAGCATGTTCACGTGATCTACGGTCAGGTGATCCTGGCGTTGCGTGGAGTATCACTGCAAGTTGCCGAGGGCGCCATCGTGGCATTGCTCGGCGCAAACGGTGCCGGCAAGACCACGACTCTGAAGGCGATTTCGTCGCTGGTGCGAGCGGAACGCGGCAAAGTTGTGCAAGGTGCCATCCGTTTTCGTGACGAAAATATCGTCGACGCGGACGCCGCCGGCCTCGTGCGCCGCGGCGTCGTGCAAGTGCTGGAGGGGCGACGGTGTTTTGCGCATTTAACCGTTGAGGAAAACATCCTCTCTGGAGGCTTCGCCAACCGTCCGTCGCGGCGCGCACTCGCGACCGACCTTGAGCGCGTTTACACGTGGTTTCCCCGTCTGAAGGAACGGCGCAAGCAGCCGGCAGGGCTGAGTTCCGGCGGCGAGCAGCAGATGATTGCAATCGGCCGTGCGCTGATGACGCGGCCCCAACTGGTACTTCTGGACGAGCCATCGATGGGGCTGGCACCGATGCTGGTCGAGGAGATCTTCGAAATCGTCCGCGGCATGAACCAGCAGGGCGGCGTGAGCTTCCTCTTGGCCGAACAGAACACCGGTTTCGCGCTGCGTTATGCAGACTACGCCTACGTGCTAGAGAACGGTGAAATCTCGGCACAGGGCCTGGCCGCGGACCTTGCCAGTCGAATCGACCTAGCTTCTTTATACCTTGGAGGCGCGGTGCCCGCGGATTGACCACCGGCTCCGCGCCCGATTCCCCCCGACAGTTTCATCAAAGCAGAGCGGATGGAGACCATGACACAGATCGACGGAGGCTGGGGCGCTGACCCAAGCCAACGCTACAACGAATTGGCCTCTCGGTTCCGCCCGCTGTTGCAGCGCATTCGTGCGGGCGCGGTGGAACGCGAACTGGTACGACGACTACCGCTGGAGGAGATAAGGCAACTGAAGCAGAGCGGCTTCGGCGCGCTCCGTGTGCCTGAGGCCGCCGGTGGCGCTGGCGCGAGCCTACCGGAACTGATCAATCTGCTGATCGAGCTGTCGGAGGCGGATTCCAACCTCACACAGGGCCTCCGCGGGCATTTCGGCTTCACTGAGGATATCGTCAACAGCACCGATCAAGCGCGGCGAGATCTTTGGTTCCCGCGTCTTGTGCGCGGCGACATTGTCGGCAACGCATGGTCAGAAATCGGCGAGGCCAAGAGCACGGCATTTTCCACCACAATCACCCGGCATGGCGAGGCGCTGCGGTTGAACGGCGAGAAATACTATACGACCGGGTCTTTCTATGCCGATTGGATCGACGTCGGTTCGACAAACGAGGATGATGAGGGCGTTGGTGGCACTGTCGCGCGGGATGCGCCCGGGGTGCAGGTGGTAGACGACTGGGATGGCTTCGGCCAGATCCTCACCGTGAGCGGCACAGCGACGTTTCGCGACGTGCCGGTCAAACCGGAACACCTAGTGCGCGACGAGGCGCGGCCAAAATATTATCCAGCGTTCTTCCAACTCGTCCATCTCGCCACGCTCGCCGGCATCGGCCGCGCCGCCAGCGCGGATGTGGCGCGGCTGGTGGCAGAACGGCGGCGCACCTATACCCATGCCAACGGTCCGCGGCCCGCCCAGGATCCGCAGGTGCTGCAGATCGTTGGCCGGGTGCGCGGGGCGGTCTACGGCGCCGGGTCGATCGTGTTGCGAGCGGCAGACGCGGTTCAGCGTGCATTCGATGCCCACCGCGTCGGCGACGCGGAGGCAGAAGACCACGCGGTCGCCATCGCCGAGCTGGAGGTGTCGCAGTCTCTGACTGTCGTTTCCGATCTGATCCTGGGCGCCCTGACGCTGCTGTTCGATGCGCTCGGGGCCTCGGCGACGAGCCGCCGGCACAGCCTGGACCGCTACTGGCGTAACGCACGCACCTTGGCGTCTCACAACCCGCGTATCTACAAGGACCGGATCGTCGGCGACTTTGCCGTCAGCGGGACCGTCCCACCCCCGCAGTGGCGCATCGGGCTGCCGGAGACACTAGCGCCCCAGTGAAACAGATCTCGCCGGTCCAAAAGGAGAGGTAACGATGTCCACGAAACCGGGGCAACTCCACTCTATCACTTCCCGATCGGCTCAAGGAGTATCCGTATCCGGCCTTGTGGGCGTCCATTTCCAGGCAAGAAGATCATCGGGCACAGGTCACAGGGATCCGCAGGCCGGTCACCTTATCGAGCCCGCAGAGCCCATGGCAGAACTCGATGATGGCGAACACCGCCAAGACGAAAGAAACGGACGCGGGAGCGAATGGAACCGCCGGTGCCGTTGTGCCTTCACTGCTCGCTCACGGTCCCGGATGGCTTGTCACTGCGAAGGAGCGGTGGGCACGACAGGGTGTCAGGCTTTTCGTATCTGCGGATAAATTAGGATGAAGATGTTCGTATACACTGAGTGAAAGGAAAGATAATCTTTTTCTTTCGAAGATCTTGTCTGCTTACAACAGAATATACTTTTATGCTCGCAGGTCGGCCCCTCCTTGGGGCGGGTGCAAGAGAATTTCTGATGTGACGATTCGCCTATTTCCTGTTCTTGGCCCGCCCGATCGCTGGCCCGCGGCGGGCAGTGATGTGCTGTCCTTCCGGTATGTCGATGCACCGTCAGTGCTGGGTCCCCGATCCCGCGCCCACCGTGGCGATCCCCGGCCCACGGGCCTGCGGCGGGTAACGAAGAAAGATTAGGATGATGGCTGTTCATAGGCGTCATGTGCTTGCTACCGGTCTGTCGCGGCCTCTCGCCCTTCCGCCGACCAGGCGCAGCCGGGCCGGGGAGACGATGACGTTACGGATCGGTTTCCAGAAAGGTGAGCCCGTCCTGATGACTGCTAAGGCGAACAAGGCCCTGGAAACCCTGTTGGGCCCGAAGGGTATCGCTGTTGAGTGGATCGAGTTCCAGTTTGGGCCGCCGATGCTGGAAGCCATGCGTGTCGGTAGCGTCGATTTGGGCGCCGTCGGCGACGCACCGCCGGTCTTCGCCCAGGCGGCTCATGGCGACCTGCTCTATATCGCCGCCAACCGCGGAGCACCGCAGTCGCTTCTGCTACCGCCCGGCTCGACGATCCAGACGCTATCAGACCTAAAGGGAAAAAAGATTGCCTTCGGCCGCGGCTCCGCGGCGCAGAATTTCACCCTGCTGATCCTGGAAAAGGCCGGCCTGCGGTACGACGACATCCAGCCGATCTACCTCGGACCCGCCGATGCCGGCCCCGCGTTCTCCCGCGGCGCGATCGATGCCTGGAGCATTTGGGAACCGTACGCCTCACTGTTCAACACACGCGACGGCGTCCGGACGTTGACGACCAACAGGGAAATCGGCGAGCAGTTCTCCTTCATCATGGCCTATGGGCCTTTCGTCCGCGCGGACCCGGCCCTGATTGCGAGGGTGGTCGACGCCTTCACCGCCACCGCTGAGCATGCACGCGGACAACATGATGACGTCGCCAGGTTGCTGGCCGACGCGACCGGCATCCAGCAAGGTGTGTGGTCGCGGGCCCTGAAAAGCGACCCGTTCCAGGTTGTTCGCATGACCGATGACCTGACGCGCAGCCAGCAGGGGGTCGCTGATCGCTTCCGCTCGCTGGGCCTCGTGCCGGTGGACATCAAGGTTTCCGACATCGTCTGGCGCTCAACTGTCTGAGAGAGCATCCCGATGACCCACCAACCCCTCGACGTGTTCTGGTTCTTGCCGACCAGCGGCGATGGCTCCTATCTCGGCACCGAGAAAGGTCATCGTGCCGCCGAGATTGGCTATTTGCGCGATATCGCACAGGCGGCGGATCGTCTGGGTTTTGGCGGTGCCCTGCTGCCAACCGGTCCGAACTGCCTAGACGGCTGGATGGTCGGTTCGGCGCTGGCGCCGCAGACCAAACGGCTGAAATTCCTGCTGGCACTGCGGCCGGGGTTTCTGATACCCGGTCTGGCCGCGCGCCAGTCGGCGGCGCTGGACCGCATCAGCGAGGGGCGCCTGCTGCTGAACATCGTCACGGGCGGCAGCCCGAAGGAACTCGCCGGCGACGGGTTGTATCTCGACCATGACAAGCGTTACGAGCAGACTGACGAGTTCCTGACCATCTGGCGCCGCTTGCTGGGCGACGGCTATGTCGATTTCACCGGCCGCCACCTCAGCGCCCGTGAGTCGCGGATCGGCTACTTCGACAGCGTCCAAAAGCCCTATCCGCCGTTATGGTTCGGCGGTTCCTCGCCCGCGGGCATCGCGGTCGCGGCGAATCACGTCGACACCTATCTGACCTGGGCCGAACCGCCGGCGGCTGTGCAACAGAAGTTGGAGATCGTCCGTGCGGCTGCTACGTCGCGGGGCCGGACCTTGCGCTTTGGCATGCGGGTCCACCTGATTGTGCGCGAAACTGACGCCGAGGCCTGGGATGCCGCGAACCGCCTGATCAGTCGTCTGTCCGACGACACCACCGCTGCCCAAAAGCGGATGCGTGAGGACACCGACTCGGTTGGCCAGCTTCGCCAGTTGGACCTGCACGGCGGCAAGCGCGACCGACTGGAAGTCAGTCCTAACCTGTGGGCCGGCGTCGGCCTGGTGCGTCACGGCGTCGGCACCGCGCTCGTCGACGGTCCGCAAACTATCGCCGACCGTCTGCGCGAATACCAGGCGCTGGGTATCCAGACCATTATCGCTTCCGGCTACCCGCACCTTGAGGAACCCTACCGAGTCGCCGAATTGCTTTTCCCGGTGCTGGGCATCGGCCAACGCACCGACGAACCGGGCCGCGATTTCCGGGCAATCCCATCCATGGAGCCACTCGACACGCCACCCGCGCGAATCGCCGCGGAATGACAGCCTGGTTGAAGCGCTTCCTTTGGAAAGCCGCGTGGCCGCCGGCCGCCGATCTATTTCTGGCGCCGCACGTATGAAGCGCGCCCTCCCGTGGCTAGTCCCGCTGAGCGTCTTGCTACTCTGGCAGGCCGCCAGTTTGGTTGGCCTGCTGAGTGACCAGATCATGCCGGCGCCCAGCGCCGTGGCACTGGCATTCTGGCGCGTCGCTCACAGTGGTGCGCTGTGGCGCGATGTCGAGATCAGCGCCTGGCGCGCTTTCGCCGGTTTCGCCATCGGCGGTGGCGTCGGCTTCGTCTTTGGCATGCTGAACGGCCTTTCGAGTCTAGCCGAGAAACTAACCGACAGCACGCTGCAGATGATCCGCAACATCCCGCACCTCGCGCTGATCCCACTGGTCATCCTGTGGTTCGGCATCGGCGAGGAGGCAAAGCTATTCCTCGTTGCCCTCGGCGTGTTCTTTCCGATCTACGTCAACACCCTTCATGGCGTACGCTCGGTCGATTGCCAGTTGCTGGAAATGGCGCGAGCCTACGGTATGTCCGAATGCGCGATCTTCTCGCGGGTTGTGTTCCCCGGCGCACTTCCTTCGATATTCGTCGGCCTACGCTATGGCCTCGGCATCATGTGGCTGACACTGATTGTGGCCGAGACGATCTCGGCCTCGTCAGGCATCGGGTTCATGGCGATGAATGCGCGGGAATTCATGATGACCGACGTCGTCGTGGTTTCCATCCTGATTTACGCGGCCCCCGGCAAACTCGCCGACAGCAT
>DASYBP010000605.1:0-2734 GCA_036500715.1 Rhodopila sp. | reverse complement strand
GGCAATGTCGAGACGGCGTCTGGTGGCCGTCAGGTTTTTGGTGCCGTCGCCAGATCGGGCACGGACATCGACATGCTGATCCGCCGCAGCCTTGATGCCGTCGGCCGCACCGAAGCGTCCGAGTTGACGGCCTTCACCGATGGTTGTCCCGGCCTGCGGCGTATTCTCGCCGATGCTGGCGTCAGCGGATTGCCGATTCTCGACTGGTTCCACATCGGAATGAGACTTCAGCACCTGAAACAGATCGCCAGCGCCCTGACGAGCCTCGATCCGGTGCGCGTGGCGGCAAAGGCTGTGATCGTCGCGGAGGTTGAGCGATTGCATTGGCGTATTTGGAACGGCAAGGCCAAGAACGCCCAGATCAGCATCAATCGTATCCGTGCGGTCATGCATCATTTCAACAGCGAGCCGGGTACCCGACGGTCCATCGCGCCCTCCCGCAAACTGTGGACCGCCTTGCGGGCTCTGGATGGTTATCTCACCGGCCAGAATGACTGGCTGGTCAATTACGCCCAACGCCATCGCGCCGGATTGCGCGTCGGCACCGCGATCACCGAAGGGACGGCAAACTTCCTGGTGAACCGGCGAATGAATAAATCACAGCAGATGCGATGGTCGCGGCTCGGCGCTGATCTTCTGCTGCAAGTTCGCTGTGCCGTCTACAATGGCACGTTCGGATCGGCCTATGGTCAGAAGTTCCAGCCGGCCAACGACTCGTCTCCGCCAATGGCGATCGCCGCATGAATCGCGGTAGGGACGCCCATTGCTGGCCGCCCCCCGCACAGATCCGTACGTGCGGCTTGCCCGCATACGGCTCCTACCTCGGGTGTTTGACGGCAAAGCGAACGTTTGGCCAAGGGTGTAGGATACGAGGCTTGGGGAGCCACTCCTCAGCCAGTCTGGCGATCCGGTCCCATGTGGTCCGGTCCTTCTGGCTCCGCCGCCGAAGCGTGCGTCCCCATAGAACCCTGACGTGGTGTCGGAAGGCCGCGAGTGCCCGGCTGTTGGTCGGCACGGCGTGGTAGTTGAAGAAACCTCCCACGACCTGCCTCAGCCATTCCCCCTGTTCGGAGATTGGCCGGTGCATGCGTCGTCGCATTTCCTCCTTCAGTTCCAGGAGCTTCGCCATCATACGGTCTCGCCGTGTTTTCCTGATGATCAGGAAGCGGCCCTTGCGGGACTTACTACAGATGAAGGTAAACCCCAGGAAGTTGAAGGTCTCCGGTTTGCCCAGCCCGCGCTGCTCTCGGTCGGCTGCCGCGTGGCGGCCGAATTCGATCAGGCGAGTTTTCTCCGGATGGAGCGACAGCGCAAACTCCTCCAGGCGCGCGCGCATCATGTCGAGGAACCGACGGGCGTCGGCCTCGTGCTCGAAGCCGACGACGGTATCATCCGCATAGCGCAGGATGATCATATCGCCGGTCGCCTCCCGCTGTCGCCAGCGATTGGCCCAGAGGTCGAAGGCATAGTGCAGGTAGATGTTGGCCAGCAGCGGTGAAATCACCGAGCCCTGGCCCGTCCCTCTGTCGCTGGCCTTGAACTCTCCGTCTTCAAGCACGCCCGCCTTCATCCATTTCTGGATCAGGCGGATGATGCGCGGATCGCCGATCCGATGTTCAACGAAACGAATCATCCATTGCTGGTCAACCGTGTCGAAAAACGAACTAATGTCGGCGTCTAGTATCCAGTTCACCTTCCGGCTGTCGATCCCAACCACCAGTGCGTCCAGCGCATCGTGCTGGCCACGTCCCGGTCGGAACCCATACGAGAACCCGAGGAAGTCTACCTCGTAGATCGCGCTCAGCACCATCGCGACCGCGCCTTGGACGATCTTGTCCTCGACTGCGGCGACCGCGAGTGGGCGCTGCCGGCCGTCCGCCTTCGGTATATACACCCGGCGTGACGGTTGAGGCCGATATGCTCCTCTGTGCACCCGGTCGTGTAGGTCCTCGAGCCTGCGCTCCAAGTCTACCTCGTAGTCCGACCAGGTCGTCCCATCCACTCCGGGGGCCGCGTCCTTTTTGAGGGCGTTGAATGCCAGACGCAGCGTTTCGGAGTTGACGTGATGGAGAAGCGCGGTGAACCGCTCCTTCTTGTTGTGCCTCGCGGCTTGCCGTATGCGCTCCAGCGCCTGGGACACGCCTGCCCGGTCCTGAGCCCGGAGCGTGCTTTGCTGGCCCGCATTTCCCTTGGTCCCTGCCCTTCGCTCCACCAGCTCCGCCGCGGTTGGGGCCGCATTGTTCGCCGGCTTCTCCCGGCTCATGCCAACGGCATTCGTCCGGATCGCTACTATTTCAGGGTCTGACTTCTCGTGTCCGTGCATCGTCGGCTACGGCTCCTCGCCTTCCCGACGCGGGCCGAGCAGCCCGAGGGCCGCCCGGTCAGACATGAGATCTCCCAGGTTCCGACCTGTTCCTTTTATGCGTGATGGGGTCTTTGACCACGACGGAGTGTCGGCGCCTTGCATGGCGGCATCGCACATGTTGCCTTCGGCACTGGGGGACGGCCTCGGCCTCCGTCATTTTCAAACTTTCGCGGCTCAATATCCCACCCCGCATAATTGCTGTGTACGCTTCATGGCCGCCGTCGCCGGCGGGCCACGCAACACTCGCTACCGGGCGGTTGCCAGCCTTACCCGGCCGGACTTTCACCGGCTGGATCAGATCAGCTTATCCTGACGCACCCCCAGACTCTGGACAGTCCCCGCGGACGATGCGAGTCTAACCGTTACAAT
>DASYBP010000604.1:0-18759 GCA_036500715.1 Rhodopila sp. | reverse complement strand
ATCCATCTATGACAAGAATTATGACAAGGTCTCCGCCAGATCAATTAAAGAAATCAACAACATAAACCCTTACGTCAATCGATCGTCCCATCCCTATTGCTACGCCACCAACGACGTGTAATCCAGTGTTGCCATAACCTGTGCGCGCCGCATGTAGCGATGTTCGTCCGGTAGATAGTCCGCAATCGCGTTATGCACAGTCCCAATGTTATCCCACATCAGCACGTCGCCGACGGCCCAGCGATGCGCGTGAAGAAAATCCGAGCGCTCCTGATGACGGAACAGATAATCCAGGATCGCGTCGCCTGCGGACCGCTCCATCCCGTCGATCCACATCGTATAGCCCGGATTGGCATACAGCACCTTCCGCCCAGTCAGCGGATGCACCCTCACCAGGGGCTGCGACACCGGCGGCTTTCTCCGCCTCTGCGCCTCGGTCAGCCCGGCACGCCGGGACCCCGGACGATGCCGCATCACCTCCCAGAATTTCTCGAAGTCATGCGTCGCCGTCCGCCCCTCCAGCGTGTGCTTCATTTCGTCGGGCAATTCGTCATACGCCGCATGCATGTTGCGGAACTGGGTCTCGCCGATCGGCTTGCCGTTCCGCATCGGCACTGCCTGCGCATGCAGAATATTCGCCAGCGCGATGTCCTTGCTGTACGACATGTCGGTGTGCCAGCCCTGCCCCGCATCGTTGACCCCCAGCGGCTTGCCATCCGAACCCATCTGATTGGACAAGATCATGATCTCGGGGAAATCCGATTCGTGATAGAGATTGGCGACGTTTACTTCCAGGTCCCCGAACCGCCGCGCGAACCGCACCAATCCGGACGTATCAAAAGTCTGCCCTGGGAAACACAACACGCCGTGCCGCCCGAGCGCGCGCAGCACCGTCCGAAAATCGCGGTCTGACAGCAGCTCCGCCAGATCCAGCCCCTCCACCCACGCCCCAAGGGTCTGACCACTCGGTTTAATCTCCACAGTCGCCTCTCCTGTTGCGCAATTATGGCGTCATGCCCGCCAGGCGCGTCACCGCCGCTGTCACCTCGTCGGGATCCTCCCGCGACAGAAAATGCCCGGCACGCGGGATCTGTCGCCGCTCGATCAGGCGATTGAACAGCCGGTCTCGCGGGATCGAGAGCTCTGGCGGCGCAACACCATCGTCCGCCCCATGCAAGACGATGGTCGGCACCGCAATCGCCGGCAACCGCGCCAGCCGCGCCTCGAGATCGTCGTACGCCGGGTCGCCGGGGGCATTGCCATAACGATGCCGGTAGGACTGGATGGTCACACCGACAAAATCCGGATTGGCGAAACTCTCGGCTGTGGCCCGTATCGTGGCCTCATCGAACGCCAGGTGCGGCGACCACAGATGCCATAGCAGTCGTGCGATCTCCACCCGATTGGCCGTCAACCCGGCCATGCCGCGATCGGTATGAAAATACCACTGATACCAGTAATGATACTCTTGCTCCGCCGGTCCAGGACGAGCCCCAGCGGCGATGTCCTGGATGGCATAACCGGTGATCGCCACCAAGCCGGAAACCCGCTCCGGCCAGAGTGCGGCCACGACACAGGCTGCCCGACCGCCCCAGTCATAACCGACCAGCACAGCGTTCCGGATCCCCAAGGCATCCATGAAGTCGCGCAAATCCGTCCCCAGCGCGGCCTGCTGACCGCTGCGCGGCGTCGCCGGATGCAGAAACCGGGTCGGTCCAAATCCGCGCAACCAAGGAACCAGCACCCGATATCCCGCCTGGGCCAGCGGCGGTGCGACGTCGTCGTAGTCGTGCACATCCGATGGCCAACCGTGCAACAGGATCACTGCGCGACCATCCGCTGGCCCGGCCTCCAGATAGCCGATGTCCAGAACCGCAGTGCGCACCGTCTTCATCGCGAGCACCTCCGCAACTTCCCCGGCACGGTCACCCCGGCGACATCGCCTTACCTCAGCAGGTTGTTGGTCACCGCGCCACCAGTCGCCGTCCGCCCGCCATCGACCACGTACTGCGCCCCGGTGATGTTCGACGCGAGGCTCGACGATAGGAAGATCACCAGATTGGCCACCTCCTCCGCGGTGCCGTACCGCCCGATCGGGATGTTCCACTGATAACGCTCCCCGACGCTATCGGGATTGCCGGGGCTGAGCATCGATTCCAAGGAGTGGATCATCCGCGTATCGATCGGGCCCGGACAGACGCAGTTCACCCGCACGCCGGACCTGGCGACCTCACCGGCCGCGGTCTTGGTCAACCCGATCACCGCATGCTTGGAAGCAACGTAGGCCGGCATCCCTGGTGAGGCCACCAGACCGGCGACCGAGGCGGTATTCACCACCGCTCCGCTGCCCTGCTTCAGCATCACCGGCAGCACATGCCGCAGCCCCAGGAACACGCCCTTAACGTTGATCGCCATCACCCGGTCGAACATGTCCTCATCATATTGATGGGTCGGCGCGACGCTGCCTTCTATGCCCGCATTGTTGTGGAAGCAGTCGATGGCACCGTACTTCTCGAGTGCCAGCCTCACATAATTTTGAACATCGGCGGAGTTCGATACGTCAGCCGCAACGAAAAGCGCTTCACCACCGTGCTGGCGGAGAATACCCGCAGTGGCTTCGCCCGCCGCCCGATCACGATCCACGACCACGACTTTGGCGCCGCGACTGGCGAAGCCCAGCGCGGACGCCCGTCCGATTCCATTGCCCGCGCCTGTGATCAGGGCGACCTTGCCGTGAAAATCCATCGCTTCCTCGCTGCGTTGTTGGCGTCGCGGGAAGCTAGAGCAAGCGTCGGCGCGCGGGAACTGTCAGAAGCCTTTTCGGGATTCCGTCACTTCCTATCAAGAGAACGTCTTCGACAACCCGCACGGTCGTGGTGCCGAACGTCGTATCGCAGCATCAAGCCCGCCGGAGCTGCACCTCGTCCACCACGCGTTCGTGGCTGTCCAGCGCGCTCTTCGCCCGGTACTGACAGCCCTGGCCGGACAGCGGCAGCCGGCGGACGATGGTGTAAATCCCGGGCCGGACGTTGGCATTGGAGCTGTCCGTCACCAGTGCGACCTTGTCGCCGGCCGCAAACTTGTAATCCGCCAATAGACCACCCCCAAAGGGCGGCGCTCGCGGCGCCGCCCGCCGTGTCAGCTCGCCTGCAGATTGACCGCCGAGGTCTTGCCCTGCTGGCCTCGCTCCAGCTCAAAACTGACCGTCTGTCCCTCGTTGAGGGTCTTTAGCCCGGCGCGCTCGACGGCCGAGATATGAACAAAGACGTCCTTTGAGCCGTCCGACGGCTGAATAAACCCAAATCCCTTCTGGGGATTAAACCATTTTACAGTACCTGAAGCCACATGAAGTCTCCGCAACTGGCCGAATCCCGCGCACATGCGGAATATCTAACTTTTCAATTGGGGAGAGAACGGCACGGCGCGGCGCGGACCCGAGGACCACAAAGCGACGCGAGGTAGGATCTTGCCCCGGCTGAAAAGTTCAGCCGTCCGCTCTTTATACAGCACCGATCCCAAATAGAACAGCCCTTATTTCAAGCCGCCGGTCCGGCCTCGGCGTCGGTGAATTCAAGCCGCGCCATCTCAAGACATTCCCAAACATACACCATCAACGAGCGCGCCACATCGAGGCGGAACACCTGGAGCCCGACCCGCCATAATATCACCTCTGCCTGGCCCAGCAGGGTTCGCGTGCACATGCCCACCGGGAACGCTCGGATATCGAGGTCCAACGCGCAGAGCGCATTCAAACACCAGGCCGCCCGCTCTCCGGCGATTTCGAGAGTCCGCGAGGCCTGAGAGACATCGACGACGCTGACCGGATTGTCCCCCGCGGCTTTGATTGCCCTGGCCACAAGACCGTGCGCCGATTCGGGCGCCAGGATCAACCATTCGTCCGGTCCGAGCCACAGTGCCGCACGTTCGCGCGCGATAACCGAGCGGCAAGGCGCTGTTGGCAACAACACAGCCAGTGTCAGTCCGATCGCGGTTGCCGCGGCCGGTCCCGCCCGCACCGAAAGCCGCGTCGCCGCCCCCGCCGGCCGCAGTTGCACCACATGGCTCGGACGCGCGACTAGGGTGGGCTCAATGCCGGCCTCAACCACTCGCCCGGTCACGCGACGCGGAACCAAGCGCGCCCGCCGCCGTTCGCCTGCCTTGTCAACGAAGACGGGGTCGGTGACCGTTACCGGGATAGCACTCCCCGGCATCGACACCAGCAGCTCCGCGCCAACGCGATTCCGGCCGCCGGCGATCAGTGCCAAAGCGAAGCCGCGACCCAACTGAGCACTGCGGTACGACGCGCTGACGTGACCCAGGGTTCGGCCTGCGTCGGTCACCTGCGCGCCTTCCTCCAGCACCACCGACGGATCGGCCGGCAGCAGGCCAACGAGCTGCTTGCGGTCGGCCCGGGTCAGATCGGGCAGCGATAACGACCGCCGGCCAACGAAGTCACCGCCGCCAATCGTCCACCCCAGGCCGACATCGTCCGGCGTGACAGTGCCGTCGGTCTCCTGACCGATGCTGATAAATCCCTTCTCGGCGCACAGCACGTGCATCGCATCGGTGCCGTACCGGGTGACATCATGATGACTTAACGTATCCCAGAGCCTGTGCGCCTCGCCCGGCGGAAGATTGACCTCGAAGCCAGTTTCCCCGGTGAAGCTCGCGCGAAACAGCCTGATCGGAATGTTTCCGATATGACCAGCCCGCACGCTCATGTGCGGCATCGCCCCCAGATCGATATCGGGAATGAACGGCGCCAGCATCTCCCCCGACCGCGGACCTTGCACCGCGATCACCGCCCACTGCTCCGTCACGTCCGTCAACCAGACCCGTAGGCTGGAGAATTCGCCCTGAAGGTAATCCTCCATGTGGTGCAACACGAAGGCCGCGCCACCGGTCGTCGTGCTGACATGAAAATGATTTTGCTCCAGGCACGCAACGATACCATCGTCGCGGATGAACCCATCCTCACCCAGCAGCACGGCGTAACGGCATCGCCCCGCTGCGAGATTGCTGAAGTCGCCAGTGTACATCCGGTTCAGAAACGAACATGCGTCGGGCCCGACGACCTCGATCTTTCCCAGCGTGCTCGCATCCATCATGCCAACATCATTTCGCACGGCGAGGCATTCACGCATCACCGCCCGCCCGATGGCTTCACCGTCCCGAGGGTAGCACCGCGCCCGCTTCCAGGTGCCGACATCCTCCAGCACCGCCCCGCTTGTATCGATCGGGGGCGGCCGCACCGGCGCCAACAGCGCCGCCCGCGCGGCCCCGGCGAGCGCGCCGAACGTGACCGGCGTATAGGGCGGGCGAAACGTGGTCAGACCGACCGCCTCGATCGCCTGCCCGGTCAAGGCCGCCACCGTCGCCAACGCGTTCAGGTTCGACGTCTTGCCCTGATCCGTCGCCATCCCCGTGGTGGTGTAGCGCTTCACGTGCTCGATCGCGACGAACCCCTCGGCGGTCGCGATCGACAAATCCTTTGTCGTCACATCGTTCTGAAAATCGACAAAAGCCGACCGATGCGAAATCGCAGCGACTGGCGGTCCGGCCAATGGTCCGGAAAGCATCATCGGCGGCATTCCGGCAACCGAGAATGACCGCGGCGCGCCTCCCCCTGCCGCTGTGCCGTCGCGCAGGCACGTTGCGAGATCAAAAATCCCCGCGCAGGCGCCGACCGCGCCCTCTGACGGCGAATAGGTCCCCGACCCCGGATCGAATATCAGCGGCGTCCGCACCTGACTGGCCAGATGCATGGTCGGCGTCCAGCCGCCGGACATCAGAACCGAATCACATGGAATGATTTCTGTGGCATTCGCCAGCCTGACGGAATGCACCCGGCCCCGCCCCTCGGTACTGGCGACTGTCGTTCCGGTCTCGATCGCAATTCCCAGCGCCCGCGCCGCCGCGACGGCGTCGCTGTCCGGCACAGAACGATAATCGACGATTCGTGCAATCCTTACACCAACGGCGTGCAAATCAACCGCCGTCCGATAGGCACTGTCATCCGCGGCGACGATCACCACGTGCCTGCCTACCTTGACGCCATACCGATGTAGATACGTCCGGGCACTGCCCGCCAGCATGACGCCGGGCCGGTCATTGCCCGGGAACACGAGCGGCCGCTCGATCGCTCCCGTCGCCAGCACCACCCGCTCCGCCCGTACATGCCACAGCCGTTCCCGCGGCAGTACCCCGGCTGGTTCAGCCAGGTGATCCGTCACCCGCTCTGCCAATCCCACCATCCCACCCGGATACCACCCGAAGGCGGTGGTCCGAGGCAGCAGCGTGACCGAGCCGCCAAGCGTCGCGGTCGCCTCGCGCACCCAGTCCGGCGCCGGCCAGCCGTCGATTGTCACCCCCGGTTCGTCCAGCAGCGAACCACCGAGTTCCGCCTGCTCATCGCACAGGATGACCCGGGCCCCGCTTGCCGAGGCTCCGAGCGCCGCCGCGAGCCCGGCTGGCCCCCCACCGACGATCAGCACCTCGCAATGGGCGTAGTGATGCAGATACCGATCCGGATCTGGCCGGTCCGGCGCCCGCCCCAGCCCCGCCGCTCGGCGGATCGCCGGCTCGTACAAGTGCTTCCAGAACCGCCGCGGTCCCATGAATGTCTTGTAAACGAACCCCGCCGGCAACAGCGGCGCCGCCAGTCCGGCCAGCGCCCCGAGGTCAAAACGAAGCGTCGGAAACCGGTTCTGGCTGCGCGCCACCAGACCATCGAACAATTCGACCTGCGTCGCCCGCAGGTTCGGCGTGATTCGCCCGGCGCCCCGGTCGATCGTGACCAGGGCGTTGGGTTCCTCCGACCCCGCCGACAGAATTCCGCGGGGACGATGATATTTGAACGATCGTCCTACCAGACAAACGTCATTCGCCAGTAGCGCCGAGGCCAGTGTATCGCCAGCAAATCCCTGCAACGATCGCCCGTCAAAGGTGAAACGAAGCGGCCGATCGCGGCCAATACGCCCACCCGCCGCCAGACGAAACGGCTGACTCATGACGGCGGCGCCTCACCGGGCTTGAACGAGCCGGCAATCCGGTCGGTGACGGTATCGCGAACGCAATTGAAAAATCGCCCGCACCCATGCACGTGCCGCCAACGCTCTGTGTGCCGGCCCTTCGGATTGTCGCGCAGATACAAATACGCCATCCAGGTCCCGTCATCGACCGAGGCCGGAGCTGCGGGCCGAACAATCCCCGCCGGCCCCGCATAACGAAATTCGTTCTCCGGCCGGTTGCCACACCACGGGCAAGGGATCAGCAGCATCAGTGCGCCACCGCTGCTGCCGCCGTCTCATCGATCAAACGCCCGGTCAAGAAACGATCAAGACCAAACGGCGCCGCGAGCGGATGCGGTTCGCCGCGCGCCACTGTCGCGGCAAACACCTGACCCGATCCCGGCGTCGCCTTGAACCCGCCCGTTCCCCACCCGCAGTTCACGAACAGTTCCGGCACCGGCGTCAAGCCGATGATCGGTGATCGGTCTGGTGTCGTGTCAACGATGCCGCCCCAGCTTCGCAGCATCCGAAGCCGCCGGAACGAAGGAAACAACTCGCAGGTCGCCGCGAGCGTCTCGCAGGCGATATGCAGCCCGCCAGCCTGGCTGTACGACGGATAGGCATCCGTCCCGGCGCCGATCACCAGCTCGCCCTTGTCCGACTGAGAAACATAGGCATGAACAGTGTTTGACATTACAACGCACGGCATGACCGGTTTCACCGGCTCACTGACCAGGGCTTGCAATGGAAACGACTCCAGTGGCATCCGCACCCCGGCCATATCCATCACCACGCTGGTATGGCCAGCCGCCGCCACACCGATCCGCCGCGCCGCGATCGGACCGCAATTCGTTTCCACTCCGGTCGCCGCTCCGCGCGGCCCACGCACGATGCCGGTGACTTCACAGTTCTGAATGATATCCACGCCCATCGCCGACGCCGCGCGCGCATAGCCCCACGCCACCGCATCATGCCGGGCAACCCCGCCGCGCCGCTGCAGCGCCGCCCCAAGCACGGGATAGCGCACCTGCGAGCCAACATCCAAAGGCGGACAAAACGCCTTCGCCTGCGCCGGCGTCAGCCACTGATTGTCGATACCCTGCATCCGGTTGGCGTGCACATGCCGTTTCAGCACCTGCACGTCATGATGGTTGTGCGCCAGCATCAGCACGCCGCGCGCCGAATACATCACATTGTAGTTCAGCGTCTGGGCCAGATTTTCCCACAGCTTCAGTGCATGCTCATATAGCGCCGCGCTCTCCGGGCGCAGATAGTTCGACCGGATGATCGTTGTGTTCCGCCCGGTGTTCCCGCCACCCAGCCATCCTTTATCCAGCACCGCGACATCGCGGATGCCGTGTTCTGTCGCCAGGTAATACGCCGTCGCCAGCCCGTGCCCGCCGGCGCCAATGACGATCACGTCGTACGACGCCTTCGGCTTGGCGTCCCGCCACTGCCTCGCCCAGGCCTTTCCGGTCCCATGCCACAGCAGGGACAGGAATGAGAATCGTCCTGCTTCCCCCATCGTGCGGGCCTCCTTGCCACACCCAAGCCGTCTCGCAAAGCCGCGAGCCTTTTGCCCCGCCGGACCGAGCGCTATACCATTGTCACAAACAAGGGACGAGACGATGGCCGAGTTCGACTACATCATCGTGGGTGCCGGATCCGCCGGCTGCGTGCTGGCGAACCGGCTCAGCGAGGACAGACGCTGCACCGTTCTACTGCTGGAGGCCGGGCCAAAAGACGACTCCGTCTGGATCAACATCCCCGCCGGCTTCACCAAGCTGCTCAACAATCCGAAATACAACTGGAATTTCGAAACCGAACCGGAGCCCAACGCCAACAATCGTCGCATCCCCATCCCACGCGGGCGCACCCTGGGGGGCTCCAGCGCCATCAACGGCATGCTGTACGTTCGCGGCAACCCCCTCGACTACAACACCTGGTCGCAATACGGCAACCGCGGTTGGAGCTACGACGCCGTGCTCCCCTACTTCCGCAAAGCCGAACATTTCGCTCCCGGTGGCGACGCCTCCCGTGGGCGAGGCGGCCCACTGAACGTCGAGTATATGCGTGAACGCGCCGAATTGCCCGACGCGTTCATCGATGCCGCCGTCGACCAGGGCTATCCCCGCAACAAGGACTATAACAATGGCCGCCAGGAAGGATTTGGCTACTATCAGGTCACCCAGAAGAACGGTGAGCGCTGGTCCTGCGCCCGCGGCTATCTCGATCCCATACGCGGCCGCCACAACCTGAAGATCGAAACCGAGGCCTACGCCACCAAGGTCATCCTGGAAGGCAAGCGTGCCGTCGGCGTGGCCTACACGCAGGGCGGCGCTGTCAGGGACGCCCGCGCCAACCGGGAGATCATCATCTCCGCCGGCGCGGTCAAATCGCCCCACATTCTGGAGCTTTCCGGCATCGGCAATCCCGAGGTGCTGGCGTCCCTCGGCATCCCGGTGCAGCACGCGCTGCCCGGGGTCGGCGAAAATTACCGCGACCACTACGCCCCGCGCATGAACTGGCGGGTGAAACGGCCGGTCACCTTGAACGAACGCAGCCGCGGCCTCGCCCTGGCCAAGGAGGTGGTGAAGTACTACACCCAAAAGCGCGGCATCCTGACCTTCAGCGCCGGCATCGCTTTCGGCTTCGTCAAGACCCGGCCCGAACTCGAGGAGCCCGACGTCCAGTTCCATTTTGCCCACGCCAGTTACGGCGACGCCCAGAAGCGCGACCTGGAAACCGAACCGGGCATGACGCTCACGGCGTATCAATGCCGGCCCGAGTCAAAAGGCTCGATCCACGCGAAATCGAGTGACCCGCGGGCCGCACCCGCGATCCGCCCCAACTACCTGGCCGACCCGATTGACCAGCGCGTTCTGGTGGATGGAATGAAAATCGGCCGCGGCATCATCAACAACCGCATTCTGGACAGATACCGCGCGTACGAAATGAACCCCGGCGACAAGGTCCAGACCGACGCCGAGTGGCTGGAGTTCGCCCGCGACACCGGCCAGACCACCTATCACGCGATCGGCACCTGCAAGATGGGCCAGGATCCGATGGCGGTCGTCGACGATCGCTTGTGTGTCCACGGCGTCAGCGGTTTGCGCGTGGTCGACGCTTCCATCATGCCGACTGTACCGTCTGGCAACACCAACGCGGCCGTGATCATGATCGCGGAAAAAGGCGGCGACCTCATCAAGGCGTCGATAGCGGACGACCTGCGCACGGCGGCGTAGCCGGCTTGCGGTGGTTGCCGCGCGATCCAGAGATGCCGTAGCGCGCGCTTCTTGCGATCCACCGCAGCACACCATCAGCCTGCTTGCGTTCCGCTCAGCGTCGCCTGCGCGACTTTCTGCCAGAGCGCGGTGGTCGGACCCTACGCCTCCAACAGTCGGCGCAGCAGTTCGACGTCCTCCGCAAAGGTGCCGTCGCGCTCCATCAGTTCGGTGACACGAGACACCGCGTGCATCACCGTTGTGTGGTCGCGGTTGCCGAATTTGCGTCCGATTTCCGGCAAGCTGCGACTGGTAAGCTGTTTCGCCAGATACATTGCTACCTGACGTGGCCGCGCCACTGCCCGCGCTCGCCTGGCCGAGGACATGTCAGTCAGACGGATGCTGTAATGTTCCGCAACCTTCTTTTGGATTTCTTCAATTGTGACCCGCCGGTCGTGCGCCTTCAGAATATCGTGCAGAACTTCGTGCGTTGTCTCCAAGGTGACTGGGCGCCCAAACAAGTTGGCGTGTGCGACCAGACGATTCAGCGCACCCTCCAATTCCCGTACGTTAGACGTGATCTTGTGGGCCAGGAACTCCAATACCTTGACCGGCACCTCCAAGCCCGCGCGAGCCGCCTTCGCCTCCAAAATCGAGATGCGCAGCTCATAGGTCGTTGCGTGCAGATCCGCGACCATGCCGCAACCCAGACGGGTCCGCAGCCGATGTTCCAGCCCGTTCAGGTCGGACGGTGACTTATCGGCCGAAACGACAATTTGTTTCCCCTGTTCGACAAGGTAATTGAAAGTATGAAAGAATTCTTCTTGCGTATTGTCTTTCCCAATCAGGAATTGCAGGTCGTCGATCATCAACACGTCTACGCTGCGGAGATTTTCCTTGAATTCCATCGTGGATTGACTGCGGATCGCCGCAATAAAGCGGTACATGAATTTCTCGGCGGACATATAAGCCACCGAAACCGGATTGCTCGTCCGCTCGGTCAATTCCCAGGCGATGGCGTGCATCAGGTGGGTTTTGCCCAACCCAACACCGCCATACAGGAACAACGGATTGAACCCAGGGCTGGACGGTCGCTCAGCGACCCGGCGGGCGCAGGCATAGGCAAACTCGTTCGGCTTGCCGACAACAAAGCCCTCGAAGGTAAAACGGGGATCCAGCGGCGCAGCGAGATCGGAGCGCGGCTCCGAGCGCTCGTCCTGACACGCAGCACCGGCCATCAGGGCCACCGCATTCGCGCGCGGCGGTTCAACACGCATCGGCGCTGACTCTTCGGCGGGCGTCCCGTAAAGAACCGATACGGTCTCTGGCAGAGCGCCCGACGCCGAGAGCGCGCTTCCGACGCGAATTTCGACCCGGCGCACGCCGGGATTCTCGGCCTGCCACATTGCGCGCAGCCGATCACCATATCGCGTATAGACCCAGTCGCGCAGGAACCGGGTCGGCAGATTGACCGTGATCTCATCGCCGTCCAGACCAACAAGAGCCATCTGCCGTAGCCAGGTGCGGTACTCGACCTCGCCGACCTCCGCCTGCAGGCGCCCTCGGATGCGGGACCACTGGACACCTATTTGCGGCATTTCCACGATCTCAGGCTCCGCCGTGGTCATCCCATGCTCCCCCTTGCGTCAAGACCGCTCAGCTCGACTCGACATTAGTTACCGGCGAAACTAAATCGTCCGGACTCTCCCCGTCCACGGCCCGGCCGAACGCGGTTATCCCTTGCCCGCAAACGGGTTCAAAATCGGATGACGCTGCTTTCCGGCTGGCAGGCAAAACTATGTCAAAGTTTGGGATCGAGGCAATCAAAAATTGGGGTGAGCAAAACGAATCCAAATGAACGAAATAACATTACGAATACAGACCTGCCGCACACGCCTGTCGCCGCCACCACTCGATTGGAGCGGGGTCAAAAAATAACACAAGAAGCACTGAGTCGGCACAGTAACGACTGCCCGCAAACCCGTGTCGATCATGCGCGCAGGCGCGCCGCCGGTCAACCCGGCGAAGGCTGACCTGGGTACCGAATCAGGCGCTCGGCAGCGCCTTGATGCGGGCCGACAAGCGGGACAGCTTCCGCGCCACGGTGTTCGCATGAATCACACCCTTGCCAGATGCACGCTGCATCTCAGGCTGCGCGCTCCGCAGCGCCTCGGCTGCCGCGATCTTGTCACCACCGGCGATCGCCGTTTCGACCTTCTTCACAAATGTGCGCATGCGCGACTTCCGCGCCTGGTTCCGCGCGGTGCGGGTGATTGTCTGACGGATGCGCTTTCGCGCCGATGCGGTATTGGCCATGCGTTCTTCGATCACAACATTGGGGAACCAAACAACGCCCTGGCGACGAACCAAGGCCCGGTTTGGCGTGAGACGCGGGTTCTACGCATCGCTCCGCGTCGGAGTCAAGGATACAGCCGACTGTTTACGTAAACTCACCGCAGCACCGGAATGGCGCCCGGTTTGGCCTTTTCCTCCGGCTCGACGTGGATCGTTATTATCAGATGGCCTATTTCCGATTTCAGTGCGTTCTCGACACGATCGCAGGTGACATGCGCCGCTGCCACGGTCATCTCGCCGGGCACGACCAGGTGGAATTCAAGAAAGGTCAGCCGCCCGGCATGACGCGTACGAACATCATCCGCCTCGAGGGCGCCAGCGGCGATGTTAGCGACCAACGCCTTTATCCGCTCGACCACCGCCGGTGCGGGCGCTTCGTCGATCGGACCGCCGACCGCGCCGGAGATCATCCCGGTCCCTGACCATAGCACGTAAACCCCGGTCGCGGCGGCCACCGGCGGAAGCAGCGACGATGATTGGGGCGCCTTCGATGACCGCCGCGAAGAACTCCGCCTTGTCCTGGCCGTAGGGGTGATTCGCATCCGCCGGGCGTGCCGCGAACCGCAGGGCACCCCGGGCGATCAGGCGCGCCGCCACGTTGACAATGCTCTCTAGCCAGCGCGTCGGAGTAGAGTGCGGCACTGCCGGTCAGCCACCAGGCAGCGCCTTTCAGACCGGGCACCAGGCCGCCCTGCACACAGGCTGCCCAGGTGCGCAGCGCGCGCTGGATGTCATATCGATGGCGGTAGCACATCAAGGCGTGCCAGTCAGCCAATCGCCTTCGTGCGTCCGCCCCTCGCTCGACGAAACAACATAAATGGGAATGGCGGCGCACGCCCGGGCGCGCTATGCAGCCGCCGCCATTGAAAAGGGAGATGCCCATGCACCGATTCGTGAGTGCCGTTGTCGCCGTGACCATGCTCTCTGCCCAGCCGGCGCTGGCACAACGTCAGTGCACGTCGCTGTCCGATCAGTCCGCGTTCGAAGTTCAGGCATTGCGCAGCGAATTGATGGTGTTGGCGACGGGTTGCCACGACGATGACCGCTACAACGCTTTCATCCGACGTTTCCAGGCCGACTTGCAGGGCAACGAGAAGGCGATCAACGCCTATTTCCAGCACCGCTATGGTCGCGCGGCGCAAATTGAACACGATCGCTTCGTGACCGACCTGGCGAACGCCATCTCGCGCCAGGGCAGCGACCTGGGTGGCGATTTCTGCCCACGCAACGGGTTGATCTTCAACGAGGTGCTCGCGCTGCCGTCGGCCACCGAACTCGCCGAGTTCGCCGCGGGCAAGGATCTGGTCCCGGCCACGGTAAAGATCTGCACGCCAATGGCGACCAGCGCCGCCCCCATCCGCAAGGTCTCGGCAACAGGTTCGAAAAAGAAGAAATAGCGCGCCATGTCGGTAGGGTGGGCGCCAGCGCGGCCCAGGATTTGCCGGATAGCAAAAGGGGCGGAGAGAACCCGCCCCTTGCATCAGCCCGATCGGAACGCCGTCTAATTGTTGTTCCGATTGCCCAGAAGCTGCAGCAGCAGCATGAACAGGTTGATGAAGTTCAAATACAGGCTCAGCGCGTCATACACACTGCGCTTGGCCGCGCCGTCCACGCCTTCAGCGTATGCGAACTGCAGATAGCTGGACTTGATCCGCTGCGTGTCATAGGCCGTCAGCCCGGTGAAGACGACCACGCCGATGATGCTGACCGCGAACTGCAGCGCACTGCTGTGAAAGAACATGTTGGCGAGGCTCGCGATGATGATCCCGAACAGACCCATCATCAGGAAGCTGCCCATCCGCGTCAGATCAGTCCGGGTGGTGTACCCATACAAACTGGTCGCCGCGAAGGTGGACGCGGTGATAAAGAACACCCGCACGATCGACTCGCTCGTGTAGACCAGAAAGATGTTCACCAAGCTCGCACCCATGGCGGCGCAGAACACCCAGAACAAGGCTTGCGCCGCCTGGGTCGAGAGCTTGTTGACCCCAAGCGACAGCACCAGCACAAACGCCAGCGGCGCGAAGATCGCAATCATCGCCAGCGCCGTCGGATGGTGGGCATACCCGAACGGCGTCTGCACCAGCGGATAAAAGGCATCGACCAGGCTGGTATTGGCGATCGCGAAAGCGACCACCCCGGTCAGCACCAGACCGGACGCCATCCAGTTGTAGACCCGCAGCATGTACGCCCGAAGCCCAGCGTCGAAGACCGCCGTGGTCGCAGCGGATGCCCGTGGTTGGGCACCGAATTGCGGACTGTAAGCCATGGTTCCCTGTTCCTTTCGGGCAAACGCCCGCATCTGTTATACGCGATTGGCCCTCCAGGTAACAGTCGAGGAGAAACCTATCGGTCGATCCACATATGGTCCGTCAGCGGCGCCGGACGGAGACCGATTAGTTGCGCTACTCGTTCCTCAACAGTGGCGCCGGCCTGGCCCGCAACGCAACGGCCGTTCCCATATAACCGAACAGCAGCATGAGTGCGAGTGCTCCCGCAAGTGTGTAAATGAGCGTAACCGGCAAAAAAATCCAGTCCGTGTGCACAATGTAATGCGCCACGCCATAGCTCGCCGCCGACCCGACAACGCCGGCAATCAGCCCCGCGACCACCCCGATCACCCCGAATTCGGTCAGCCACGCAGCCCGGATTTGCGATCGCGTCGCCCCGAGGGTCTTCAGGATCACCGCCTCCCGCACTCGCCGGCGCTGCCCCGCGGCGATCGCCGCAACCAGCACAAAGCTTCCCGAAACCAGGGTCAGCGCGCCGGTCACGGTCAGCGCCGCGGCAACCTGTTTGAGCAAGGATGCGATAGCCGACAGCACGTCCTCGACACGGATGCCGGTCACGTTGGGCAAGGCGTCGGTCACGGCGCGCAACAACTCAGCCTGCCCGGCATCGGCGATCCGCACGGTGGCAATGTGCGTGTGCGGCGCATGCGACAGCAGGCCTGGGCTGGCAACCATGAAGAAGTTGATCCCCATCGTCTGCCAGGCAATGTCGCGAAGATTGGCGATCTTCAGATCGACGTCCCGTCCCAGCACATTGACCCGGATCGCATCGCCGATACCGACGTGCCAGCCTTTGGCCAAAGCCGCGTCAAACGACACCAAAGGCGGCCCGCTGTAGTCGGACGGCCACCAGGAACCGGCAACCAGGTGCGTCCCCTCCGGCGGCGACGCGGAATAGGTCAGGCCGCGGTCGCCCCGCAGCGCCCATGCGGTCTCGGGGGTGGTCTCAACCTGATCGACCGGGACCCCCTTCACCGCCACGACGCGCGCACGCATCGAGGGGACCTGATGCACCGCCTCGATCCCCGGCTGGTCGCGAACAAGGGCCTCGAAGCGTGAAAGCTGATCGTTCTGGATATCAACGAAAAAGAAGCTCGGCGCGTCGGCCGGAAGTTGCTCCTCGATCTGATGCTGCATATTGCCCTGAATCAACCCGACGGCGGCGAGCGTGGACAGGCCCAGACCCGCCGACAGCAACAGCAACGGCGCCGGCGAACCCGGACGATGCAGGTTGTCGATGCCGAGGCGAATGGAAGGCCACCGCACCACCGGCACTGCCTTGGCGAGCCACGTTACGGCCGACCCGCCGGCGCGGAATAGCGCCAGCGTCAGCCCGGCGCCGATACAGAAATAGAGCGCGAACAACCGGTCGGTGGCCGTCACCACGGTCAGAGCCACCAACCCCAGGCTCAACGCCGCGTTCGCCCCGATCAGACCAACCGAGGGCCGCGCCGTCTCGGGCACGAGCCCGTCCCGGAACAGCGCGCCGCCCGGAATCCGCCCCGCCCGGCCCAGCGGCCATAGCGCAAAACACAGCGCAATCAGCAAGCCGTACAGCGCCGCAATCGCGAGCGGCTCAGGATAGAACCCAAGAACGGGTGGCACCGGCAGAATCGGTGCGAGGAACCGGACACCGATCAGCGGTACAATGGCACCAGCGGCCAGGCCGGCAATGATCCCGCCACCCGCGAGCGTCAGCACCTGGATCAGACAAACGGCGAAAACCAGGTTTCCGGACGCGCCCAGACAGCGCAGCGTGGCGATCGTTCGCGCGCGGGCATCGAGCCACGCCCGCACGCCGTTCGCCACGCCAATCCCGCCGACCAGCAGTGAAGTCAAGCCGACAAGGGTCAGAAACAGCGCCGTCTGGTCAATGAAGCGAGTGACCCCTGGCGCGGCGTCGGACGGATCGCGAATGCGCCACCCCTGATTGGGAAACGCGGCACGGATCGTCGCCGGAAAGCCCGCGGCGTCGGGCGCTGTCACACGGATCGCGTTCCGCACCATCGCCCCAGGCGCCGTCAGACCGGTCGAGGCCAGCGCGTCGGTCGACACCAGCACGCGCGGCCCAAGAATCGCGGCCGTGCCGACCCGGTCGGGCTCTTGCGTCAGCGCACCGGCAACGCGGAACGTCGCCGTGCCGAGGCGCGCAGTATCCCCCGGATGCAGCTTCAGCCGGTCGAGAACGATCTGTTCGGCCAATAATCCAAAGCGCCCATCGCGCGCCGCCAGCGCACTCGCGATCGATTGGGCCGGATGCGCGCTGGCCTCACCCACCAGCGGCCAGCCCGCATCGACCGCTTTCAGCTCGATTAGTTGCCGCTCGCCCGTCGGGGCGACCATCAAGGACCGCATCTGCACGACCCAAGATGTCGTGGCCCCCCGTGCATGAAGCCACGCGATCAATGCCTCGGATGGGGGCTGGGAGCCACTGTCAACCTCGAGGTCGCCGCCCAGCAGCGAACGCCCGTCCGCCGCCAGCCCCGCATCCACCGCGGCCCGCAACGTGCCGACCGCGGCGATAACGCCTACGCCCAATGCCAGGCACAGCAGCACAACCCATAGTCCGCGCACGCCACCGCGCAGTTCCCGCCGCGCCAGCGTGACGGCGAGGATCAAACCTCGCCAAACCCAGACGTGTCATGACCGGGTTTTGCCCGGCTATCCACGACTTTGCTCAATCGGCCTACCCCATCCCAGCCGGCGGCTCGCAGACGACCGTCTTCATATCCGCCGGCACCGACACCTCCAACAACTCCAGTTCATCCGCGGTCCCGGTCTCGTTGTGCCGCATCCCGCCCGGAATCATCAGCGAATCCCCCGGCATCAGCCGTATCTTGCGCCCATCCTCGAACTCGAGATCGACCCACCCCTTCAGCATATAAACCAGTTGATGCTCGCACACATGATAGTGCCAGCCCGTCGGCTGCCCCAGCCCCTGCGTGGCGGAGGTCACCTGCGCCCGCATCTTTCCCCCCGTGGCGTCGGTGACGCCCAGGTCCCGGTATTTGAAGAACGACCGCCGGCCTGCCACATATTTGGCGTTGTCCACGGTCGCATGCGCCAGAGTTCCGGTCGTCCCCACGACATCGTTCATACCCGTGTTCTCCTCCTCTTGGCGCGCGTCACGCCTTGTCGCCGGCGGCGCACGAACCCATACAGCTAAGGCCCGTTACTCCCCGGCTGCAACCCTAGACCTAGAGCGTCGGATGAGATCCGGCTGATAGTGTCCACGAGGGTTCTCCTGACCGCTAGCGCGCCTCCAGCCTGGCCCATTTCGGGATTTATCCAGTCTTCCGCCAGCCTCCTTCGTTTGCATAGCGCGGATACCGGTCGGGGCCGTCTGGGTCAGGTCGTGCATCCCAGCATAATCGCCCGCGCCAGCCGGGCAATGGCCCAAACAAAGCCGCACAGTTCCCGCGCGATGGCGGTGATCGCCACGGTTTGCGGCTTGCCAGCCTGGACGAGCTTGCGATAGCGCCGGCACAGCCGTTCCTGGGCCGTCCAGGCGATATCGCGGATCGCCCTGGGCAGATCTTCCTGGCGCAGCAACTGGTCACGGCCAATCCGGGCGGCAAAGCGGTAAACTCCATGCCGCCTCGGTCAGCATGCGCCGCGCGGTTGCATCGCCAGACTTGGTGATGCCGCCCCGACGCCGGGTCTCGCCGCTGGAATGTTCGCCGGGGACCAAGCAAAGAAACGCCATCAACTGACGCGGGTTGGTGAAGCGGCGGATGTCGCCGAGTTCCGCAACCGCGGTCACCAGCGCCATACCCCGCAAGGCTTGCAGCGCATGCACCACGGGGCAAGCGACCACTCCGCCAGGGCTGATCGGATCTGTGCTTGCAGGCGATCGCGCCGGGCGGTTGCCGCTTCGAC
>DASYBP010000603.1:0-5461 GCA_036500715.1 Rhodopila sp. | reverse complement strand
ACACCGGTCACTATCCGATGTTGACCGAGCCCAAGGCATTGGCCGGATTGCTGATGGCCGAATAAGGTCATTGGATCGGTGCCCATCGAGGCGACTTGTCATACGGCCGGACCGTATCGTCTTTCCTGCGCACACACTGGTCCGCCAGGCCCGCCAACGCGCGAAGCGGCAACAGGGGCCGCCAACAGAGCGATGCCCGGCCGCATCGTGCGGCGGGAGGTTACGCAACCGCGCTGTGGCGATGGCCATATCCGAAATAGATCGCCAGCCCGATCACCAGCCACACGGCCAGACGCAGCCAGGTGTCCAGCGGCAGGCCAAACATCAGCAGCAGGGAGAAACCCATGCCGAACAGCGGCACCCAGGGCACGGCCGGCGTGCGAAACGGGCGTTGGGTTTTCGGGTTGCTCCGGCGCAAATGGATAACGGCCAGGCACACCAGCAGGAACGCGAACAGCGTGCCGATACTGACCATTTCGCCCAACAGGCCGATCGGGAAGGTTCCGGCAATCAGCGCCACCACGACGCCGATCAGCGCCTGACTGGCGAACGGCGTGTTAAATCGAGGATGAATCTGGCTGAAAAACCCTGGCAGCAAACGATCCTGGGCGATCGAGAATAGAATGCGCGCCTGGCCGAACAGCGACACGAAGATCACCGTCGTCAGGCCGGCGAGGGCCGCAAACTTCACCAGCACCGACAGCCAGCCGATGCCGGTCTGGTCGATCGCCACCGCGACCGGATCGGCGACCCCCAGCTTCTGAAACGGCACCATGCCAGTCATGACCAGGCCCATCAGCACATACAGAATTGTGCAAATAATCAACGAACCAAGGATGCCGATCGGCATATCGCGCTGCGGCAGCCTGGCTTCCTGTGCCGCTGTCGACACGGCATCAAACCCGATGTAGGCAAAGAACACGACGGATGCGCCGCGCAGGATACCGCTGTAGCCAAAGCTCCCGAACGTGCCGTTATTCGCGGGGATGAAAGGATGCCAGTTTGCGGCGCTTACATAGAACGCGCCTACGATGATGACCACGCCTACCACGAACAGCTTGAACGCCACCATGATGTTGTTGACGCGCGTCGATTCCCTGGTCCCCAACATCAGCAGAGCGGTCAGCACCAGAACGATCGCCACGCCGGGCAGGTTGAGGATCCCGGTGCCCGAACTGCCGTCCGCCAACTTGAACGCCTCGCCGGTCGCCAGAGCCCATTGCAGGGGGATATGAATGCCAAAACTGTCCAGCAGGCTGACAAAGTATCCCGACCATCCTACCGCGACGGTCGCGGCCCCCATGCCATATTCCAGGATCAGGTCCCAGCCGATGATCCAGGCGAACATTTCGCCGACCGTTGCATAGGCATATGTATAGGCACTCCCCGAAGCCGGTATCATCGCCGCCAGCTCGGCGTAGCACAGGCCGACGAATGCGCAGGCGACGCCAGACAAAATGAATGACAGCGAGATCGCCGGGCCGGCGTAACTGGCAGCGGCCTTCCCGGTCAGAACAAAGATGCCAGCCCCAATGATACAACCGATACCCAGACCAATCAGCGAGATTGGCCCAAGCGTTTTGGTCAAACCCTTGCCGTCGCTGTCCGCGACGATGGCCTCGATGGATTTCCTGGCAGTGTATTGCGCCATCGACATGCGGCTGCCTCGTGAGGTTCATGTTCTCGAATTTCGTGACGTGTGGCGCGGAGCAACTATGCAAAGCCCCCTCGGCCTTGTAGTGACAACGAGTTGACGCTCATCTCCGCTAGTATCGCGCATCAGAGAGGCGCGATACGTCGCACTTTGTTTGAAGTGGCCGATTCGCGCGGAAATCGTGATCGCTTTGCGACTCACGCTCACCGCGATCGGACACTAGGATCTCTGATACAACCGGATCCGGCGCAGTCAAGCAAGCAGCAGCGCGGCCCGCGCCGCACTGTCCGAAGCGAACGGCCACCCGCGCTTACGTCGCGATTCGGCCGTGCGTACGTTCGGGCAATGGGTACTGGGCGGCTCCGGTAATATGCAGCTCGAGTTCCAGCGGGCCCGCGAAGTCGGCAAATAGTTCCGACGGCAAAGCTGCGTCACCGTCGGTCCAGCGCAAGTCGGTGTCAGGTTCGTAGCCGTGAAAGCCGCTCGTCAGCTTACCATCGTCCGCTTCGATCAACGCCAGGCGAGCGCCCTTCCACACCGCGGCCTTCCGTACTCCGACCCCTAGAACCCGCGGATCGCGTGCCAACCCGAGTTCCGCGGGCGCCGCCGCGCGCGAGACAACGCGAATTGTCTTGGGCGTGTGCGGAAGCCGGAAGGTATGCACGCCACCTCCTCGCACCGTGGACACATCGAGCCGCCTGCCGTCCACCAGCAGGTGCAGGTCGGGATCGGCGGTCAGCGGCACGCTGGCACGCGGGCCCGTGCGGTTCAACAACCGATGCCATACCGCATCGATCGCGGGGCCGCCGGTCAGGACCGGGGCGCAGGGTTGCTGCTGCGGCAGCGTCCAGCCGCTGTTGGCATTCTGAAACAGCCAGCGATTGCCGTCGTCGCGGTAGCTTTCGGCCGGCGCGCCGTTGGCCACCAGCACGTCATGCGTCTCAAGTTCGATGTGGTACAGCGGCTCGTTCGCCGCCTGGTCGTCCCAGACGACGGATCGGTGATTGACCAGGAACTCGACCGGGATCAGCACTTGATCAATGAACAGCGCATGCGCCTTGGTCATGCGCAGATCGCGGTCGGGGACGTTGTCAGCCAGCGCGCCCTGGCGCACCGTGACCGCCGCCGCGGCATCTCGCGCCCCCCGCCTGGCCCCACGCCTGGATGGCATGCGCCCCCGTCCCACCCACACGATGCGCCTCGTCTCGCCGCGGAGCGTGAGGATCGCATCACCGGCGACCAATTGCTCCACCGGCGTCTCACCCTTGGGCGTGGCAATCCGCGTGCCGCTCAGGAAGCAAATCACCGCCTCCGTCTTCGACGCCGCGCCATAGGCCGCGCCCAGGCTCGGGCTGCTGTAGCTCTGCACGAGCGTGCCCGCGCCGGTCGTTGTATTCACCGAATAGATATTGGTGCCAGCGATCCCGTAGAGGTCGCCGTTCGAGCCGGCGACCAGTCCGAAAAGCTGCGCGTTGCCGACAATCTGGCCGACCAGGGTTCCGGCGCCGGTGGCCGGATTGATCTTGGCGAGATCACTGACCGAACCATTTGTCACCGACTCATAAAGCGTGCCACCGTGGAAGGCGAGATCACCTTCCGAGGTAAAACCGCCCTGAAGGCCCGAGTTCCCGACCAGATGCGCCGCGCCGGTAGTTGTGTTGATCGTGTAGAGGCCCGTACCGCCGGAGCTATAGAGCGTGCCGTTCGTGCCGAAAACCAGCCCGTTCAGCGACGCGCCGCCACCGAAATTGCCGATCCTGCTGGCGGCGCCGGTTGTCTGGTTGATGCTGTAAAGTGTCGTGAAGCTCTCGCCGAACAATTGTTCCGAAGGGCTGAAGGCAATATCGGTGAGAACAATCCCGGATGCGCCGACCGCGGTTACCGCCCCGGTGTCGAGGTTCACAGTCCCGATGTTGCCACTTGCGTCGTCTATCCAGAAGATCGGGGCCGGCGTGATCTTGAGTGAGGCCAAGTTTCCCTCCCGTCACAGACACACTTTTTCCGTATCGTTGACAGTTTGCTATGGAACTAAAATGTGAAGCAGGACAAATCGCAAATCCGTGAGCCGCAAGGCTTCAGATAGACAAATCGTTATGGCAACCAATATAATGGTGCGGTGGCCGCTGCCATCTTGGGACTATTTTTGCAAAATCGTTTTTATGTCTTGACCATATCCGCAGAACACCGGGCTTTCGACGCCGAAATAGAATACTGCGAAAACGACACCCGCTGGGCTGATTGGCGTCGCCTCGCCTTCTCCTGTCCAATCGGCTACGGTCTGCGCATCTTGATCCAGGAGGTTAGCCGCATGACCGAAGCCTGTATCGTCGGATGGGCGCACTCGCCGTTCGGCAAGCTCGAAGACCCCGACATCGAATCCCTGATCGGCCGCGTCGCCGGCGCCGCTATCGCCGATGCCGGTATCGCACCGCACGATATCGAGGGCACCTTTGTCAGCCTGTTCAATAACGGCTTTTCGGCGCAGGACTTCCCGGCCTCGCTCGTGCTGCAGCACGTCCCGGAACTCAGGTTCAAGCCGATCACCCGGTTCGAGAACGCCTGCGCCTCCGGCTCCGCCGCGGTCCATGGCGCGCGCGATTTCCTGTTGTCCGGCCGCGGCCGTTTCGCCCTCGTCATCGGCGTCGAGAAAATGACCGCGACGCCGGGAAAGGAGGTTGGCGACATCCTGCTCAAGGCGAGCTACCAGAAACAGGAGGCCGAGATCCCCGCGGGCTTCGCCGGCGTGTTCGGCCGCATCGCCGATACCTACTTCCAGCGCTATGGCGACCAGTCCGACGCCCTGGCGGCGATCGCGGCGAAGAACCACAAGAACGGCGTGGACAATCCATTCGCCCAAATGCGCAAGGACCTCGGCTACGATTTCTGCCGCAAGGTCAGCGAGAAGAACCCCTACGTCGCGCCGCCGCTCAAGCGCACCGATTGCTCGTTGGTCTCCGACGGTGCCGCGGCTCTGGTGCTGGCCGACGAGGAAACCGCCAAGGCGATGGGCAAGGCCGTCCGCTTCAAGGCCGCCGTGCAGGTCAACGATTTCCTGCCAATCAGCAAGCGCGACATCACCCAGTTCGAGGGTGCCGCCCAGGCGTGGGCCCAGGCGTTACGCGCCGCCGATATCCTACTATTCGATCTGTCGTTCGTCGAGTCGCACGACTGCTTCACCATCGCCGAACTGCTGGAGTACGAGGCTATGGGCCTGACCCAGCCGGGTCAGGGTGCCCGAGCGGTGCTGGACGGCTGGACCGCAAAGGATGGCCGACTGCCTATCAACCCCTCAGGCGGCCTGAAGGCGAAGGGTCACCCGATCGGTGCCACCGGAGTCTCGATGCATGCGATCACCGCTATGCAACTTACCGGCCAGGCACCGGCAGGGATGCAGTTGCCCAGAGCGGACCTCGGCGCCGTGTTCAACATGGGTGGCGCGGCGGTGGCCAACTACGTCTCGATCCTGGAGCCGCTCCGCTGACACCCGCTGGGCTGATCCCGACCGCCAACCTCGCCGCGACGCTGGTCCAGACCGCGCGCCGGTTTCCCGACCGGCCGGCGGTCGTCTGGCGCGGCACCACGTGGACCTGGGAATCGTTTCGTGATCGGGTCCAGGCCGCCGCCGCCGCTTTAGCCGTACGCGGCGTACGCCATGGCGACCGCGTCCTGTTGCACGCGCGCAACTCCAACGCTGTGCTCGAGACGATGTTCGCGTCCTGGATGATCGGCGCGATCTGGGTGCCGACCAACTTCCGCCTCACTCCGCCCGAGGTCGCCTATCTGGCGCAATCCTCCGGCGCCGCGGTG
>DASYBP010000602.1:0-5670 GCA_036500715.1 Rhodopila sp. | reverse complement strand
TTCGATTGCACGGCGTCGACGCCACGATGATTGGCGGCACACGCTCGACGAGCACTGCCCGACCGGGCGGTTCGATCGATGACGTGCTGGTCGATCCGCAGCGCTCCGGCACCTATTGCATCGAGCCATCGACGTCTGTCTGGATCATCCGACCGGCAGGCGATCCAGGGGTCTATGCGGTCCGGCGCAAAGGCAGCACGAGGACGCTGGGCTGGCCGTCCGCGGCGGCGCGCGTGGAGTGGCCCGCGGACGTTCCGATCGAGGATGGCAGTCAGTTCGAGATCGCCACGGATGGTTCGTCCCGCGCGACGGCGACCTTCAGGACTATGCCGTCACGCGTGACGGCCGGCCCCGCGACGGTTGCCACTGGGATCCTGTTGGGATGCCACGATCAATTCGATGACGAGCTGCGTCGGGTCGGCCGGTCCACCGCGCGGCCAGAGCTTTGGATGACCAGCGATCACGGGCGCCGACCCGCCTATCACGTTGGTGAGCCGATCGCCCTGACGGTCGTGGCGGATACCGATGGCTACCTGTTTTGTGTCGCGGCGAGAGCCGACGGCAGCGCGATACCGATTTTTCCGGCCGGAGCTGTCGATGGAGCGCAGGTTCGCGGCTCTGTGGCCTTGTCGATACCAGGACGCCGGCAGCCGGTCGGGCTGACGGCCGCGGCCGGTATGCAACAGGTACGCTGCTGGCTCGCCGATCGCGACATCACGCCGGAACTGCCGCACGCGTTGCTGGGGGCACCGACCGGGCGCCTTCCGGATCAGCTTGCGGGCGACCTCGATAGTCTGTTTTCGCGCATCGGCGGAACGCGGATCGAAGCTGATGTCCTGACCGTCAAGACCGAATGATCCTATTCCACCGCGACATGTTCAGGGCTGTGTCGGCTCGGTTGAGAAAGGACGACAAACGCCGCGTTGCCGCCACGATGCGATACTGTATTATGAGCATCGACGCGAGAGTGGCGGAACGGTAGACGCAGTCGACTCAAAATCGACCGCCCTTCGGGCATGGGGGTTCGAATCCCCCCTCTCGCACCAGATCATTTTGTCACATCGGCGAAATCGGCGCCGGTCAGCCGAACCAGATCGGCGGGAGTCAGAGCGAATACCGCGTTTGGTGATCCTGCGGCGGCCCAGATTATGTCATGACGGCTGAGGTCTTGATCGAGAAAGGTGACCGGCGACCGGATGTGCCCGAGTGGCGGCACGCCGCCCACAGCGAATCCGGTGGTGTCCAGTACGAACGCCGGGTCGGCCCGCTTGATTTTCTGCCCCAGCAGTGCGGCGACCTTCTTCTCATCAACGCGGTTGGCGCCTGACGCGACGACCAGAACCGCCTGACCGTCGGCTGCCTGGAACATCATCGACTTGGCGATCTGTCCGACGTCGCAACCGACCGCGGCGGCTGCCTCGGCGGAAGAATGCGTGCTTTGGTCGAACTCCAGGACGCGAAACCTGTCGTCCAGGATCGCCTGGAACCGCATCGCGCTATCGCTGTTGGCTCGGTGCATGGTTACCTTTCCGGCATGCAATTGGCAAATATTGTGCCGAACCGGCGAGGCGGGCCACGCACGGGTTTGGCTCAAACCTCCTCCACCTGCTCTACGCCGGGCAGTGACTTCAGCGCCTGCGCCAGACGGGGTGTGACGTTGTAGCCGCCTGGCAGAGCGATCTCCACGTCCTGGTCGCTGTCAATACGGGGAACCAACGTGACCCGGCCGCGGCCGCCGATTTCGCGTCCGAGCACGTCGCGGATATGGGGGACAGCGGCGGTTTCGCGTAGCCACACGCGTATAGACGCGCCGGCTGAGGCCGCCGCCTGGTCCAGCGACGACACGTCCATCGCGGTAATCCTTACGGTATCACCATCGGTCCTGAGGTCGGCGCTCACCAGCACGTTCGATCCGGACGCAAGAAGCTCGCGTGACCTGTTCAGCACTTCGCTGAAGCAGGTTACTTCCACCGAACCGGCGGCGTCGGAGATGCGCACCCAGGCCATCCGGCTGCCGGTTCGGGTGATGCGCTGCTTTGTCGCAACGACGGTACCGGCAATTTTGGCGCGGCTGACACCGGAACTGGCGAGGGCTTCGACATGGACCGACTGGGTCACCCCAATCCGCCTCAGGGCCCGGGCGTAAACGTCGAGAGGATGTGCCGTCAGGTGGAAGCCGATCGCCTCGGCCTCGAACGCTAAGCATTCCAGCGGCGTCCAGTCGGGGACGTCCGGCAGTCGCAGTGGTTCTGACCTGCCGGCGGCGTCGCCGAACAAGCCGATCTGACCGCTTTCTTTCTCCTCCTGATCGGCCTGGGCGCGCCGCAGAATTGTTTCGGCTCCCGCGAACAGGCGGGCGCGGTTGTCCTCGATCGGATCGAAGGCGCCCCCGCGCACAAGATTTTCGATCTGCACGCGATTGATCTGCCGAGGGTCGACGCGGGTAGCGAAATCGGTGACATCAATGAACGGCCTGTCGCCGCGGCTGCCGGTGACCGATTCCATCGCCGCGAAGCCGACTTTCTTCACTGCGGCAAGCGCGTAACGAATGGCCAGCCGCCCGTCCGCCGGCCGCTCGACCGAAAAATCCGCGCCGGAGCGATTGATATCCGGCGGCAGGATCTGGATTCCGCTGCGTTCGGCCTCTTGCTTCAAGGCCGCCAGCCGCTCGGTGTTGTTCAATGCAAGGCTCATGCAGGCGGCGAGGAAGACCTCCGGGTGGTTGGCTTTCAGCCAGGCGGTCTGGTAGGACACCAAGGCGTACGCGGCAGCGTGTGATTTGTTGAAGCCATAGTCAGCGAACTTCGCCATCAGGTCGAAGACCTCTGTGGCCTTCGCCGGATCAATCCCCCGCTTGATTGCCCCTTCAGTAAAGACGTTTCGCTGCGCCTCCATTTCGGAGGCGATCTTCTTTCCCATCGCCCGGCGCAGGAGGTCCGCGGCCCCGAGGCTATAGCCGGCCATGGTCTGCGCGATCTGCATCACCTGTTCCTGATAGACCATGATGCCGTAGGTCTCGGCCAGGATGTCGTGGATCAAGGGGTGCGGCGCCTCCCATTTCTCGCCGTGCTTGCGCCGGCAGTAGTCCGGAATGTTGGCCATCGGGCCGGGACGATACAGCGCGTTGGCAGCGATGAGATCCTGAAACCGGTCAGGGCGCATCTGCCGCAGCGTATCGCGCATTCCCTGGCCTTCCATCTGGAACACGCCACCCGCATCACCCCGCTGCAGCATCTCATAAGTCTTGCCATCATCGAGCGGCAGGCGATCGAGGTCGACATCGACGCTCAGGCCGCGCAGGAAGGTCTCCGCCCGCCGCAGGATGGTCAGCGTGGTCAGGCCCAGGAAGTCGAATTTCACCAATCCGGTCTGCTCGACGTGCTTCATCGAGTATTGCGTGACCAGGAAATCGGATTTCGGATCTCGACAGAGCGGTACGAGTTCCACCAATGGGCGGTCGCCAATCACCACGCCGGCGGCATGTGTGGATGCGTGCCGGTACAATCCCTCGACGCGCAGCGCGATTTCCAACATCCTGGCAACGCCCTCATCTTCGTCGCGCAGCGCCTGCAGGCGCGGCTCGCCATCCACCGCCTGCTGTAGCGACACCGGCTTGGCCGGATTGTTGGGGATCAGCTCAGCGACTTTGTTCACCTGGCCAAACGGCAGGCCGAGCACCCGACCCACGTCGCGCACCGCCGCCCGAGCCTGGAGTTTGCCGAAAGTGATGATCTGGGCGACACGGTCGCCGCCGTACTCGTTCCGGACGTATTCGATAACGCGGTCGCGCCCCTCCTGGCAGAAATCGATGTCGAAGTCAGGCATCGAGACGCGTTCGGGGTTCAGGAAGCGCTCGAACAGCAGGTTGAAGCGAAGCGGATCAAGGTCGGTGATGGTCAGCGCCCAGGCCGCGACGGATCCGGCGCCCGAACCGCGGCCGGGACCGACCGGGATGCCCTGCGCCTTGGACCACTGGATGAAGTCGGCAACGATCAAAAAATAGCCGGAAAATCCCATTGCGGCGATGACGGACAATTCGTACTCGAGCCGAACGCGGTAGGTTTCGCGCGTGCCTGTGTCGGCCTCGATCGCACCCATGCGCCTCTCCAGGCCCTCGATCGCCATGGCGCGGACGGTTTCCTCCTCGGAGGTGCCGGGACGCACCTTGGGGCAGACTGGCAGCAGCGGTTTGCGAGTTTCAGCCATCACGGCGCACCGGCGGGCAATAGCGAGGGTATTGTCACAGGCCTCCGGTAGGTCGGCGAACAGGGTGCGCATATCCGCAGCCGGCTTGAACCAGTGTTCAGGAGTGACGCGGCGACGCTCTTGCTCCGACAAGGTACGGCCTTCGGCAATGCACAGCAGGGCGTCGTGCGCTTCGTGCATGTCGGGTTTGGCGAAATAGCAGTCATTGGTGGCAACCAGCGGGACCCCGCGTGCGTCGGCGATCGTGATCAGGCCGGGCTCAATGGCGGCCTCTACCGGCAGGCTGTGGCGATGGAGTTCCTGGATGGTGCGGCCGGGAAACGCGTCCTGCATCGCGTCGAGCAGCCGTTCGGCTTCGGTTTTCTGGCCCTCGGCAAGCAGGCGGCCGATCGGACCGGTGGTGCCGCCGGTGAGCAGCAGCAGGCCGGCGGCGTTCTCAGCGATGCGCTGAAATGGAAGCTGCGGTTTTAAGGTCGGGTCGGTGTCCAGGAAGCCGAAGGACGACAGTCGCTGCAGGTTGGCGATGCCGGCAGCGTCTTGCGCAAGCAGGACCAGCGGGTCGGCTGGCAGCCGCGGGTTGTCAGCGCGGGTCAGCGCGATCTGGCACCCGATGATCGGCTGAATCCCCTTGGCGGCGCAGTACTGCGAGAACTCCAGCGCGCCGAACAGATTGCCGGTATCGGTGATCGCGGCGGCCGGCATGCCGGCTTCCTTGGCCAGTGCGACGATTTTGTCGGGGCGAATGGCGCCCTCGCTGAGGGAGTAGGCGGAATGGGTGCGGAGATGGACAAAGTTAGCGTGGGGCATTCAGCCAGCGTATCAGGCTTCACCGAGTCTGGGCAGGGAATTGGTCGCGTGAGAAGGTGCTTGCCCAACTGGATCTGAGCCCGCTTGGTGCTTCTAGCAGACCGCGGCAGCCGCTTGGCCAGGGACGCAATGCGCCTCCAGCCGATGAAGCCGGTCGATCGTCGGCATAAGAGAACAGCACGCCGGGATGGCGCCCACTTGCCACCGCTTATGAAAGCCACCCAGGCGTTTACCTATCCGCTACTTAATCAACACGACCTATGTCATCCGTGGCGGGATGATGCCGCAGCGTTGCGACTGAAACATGCGGCCAGCTCAGGCCGTTGAAATTCAGCAGCACGGTTTGCGTGTATTGCAGTTGACGGAACGATGGCTGATTTGGCACCTCGACGGTTTCAATCCAGAAGATCGCTGACATCTGAGCGGCCTGTGCGTTCGGTCCATCGGCCGTGCCTTGCAAGAATGCAGTATTGTCTGTGCCGCCGCCTACCAGTGGTAAAGCTGGGTTGGTCGAGATGATAAGCACAGTAGTGTGTGTGATGTTCTGCCCCTTGATGGCATCGATTAGTACAGAGTTAGGGTTATCCACCATCGCCTGAGAAATTTCAGCCAGTTGGGGTGGCTGCGGGAACCGGAATGCCGACGGTGCGGACAGGT
>DASYBP010000601.1:0-5367 GCA_036500715.1 Rhodopila sp. | reverse complement strand
TCGATATCAGTGGACTGTGAAGTAATGCGAGGGATTGCTGTGAATATCCTCGACCTTCACGCCGATCAAGGTGATCGTTTCGTGACCCAAAGCGATCACCGCGTTGCCGCCTTGGTCGGTCGCATGCGCGGCGACGTCCGCCGGCGAGGCAATATGCAATCCATTAATGTTGGCCTGGATGACCAGCATGTCGCCCTGATGGAACCCCATAACGACGTTCTGGCCGCCATTGCTGTTGAAGACGAAATGATCTTGGCCGGAACCGCCGATCATCGTATCATCACCGCTGCCGTTGACCAGAATGGTATTGCCAGACCCAGCCGTCATTATCTCGTGTCCGCCACCGGCCTGCAGCGTGTCGTCGCCGGCGCCGCCGATCATGGTGTCACCGCCGGTCGCGCCGCCTTCCAGATAGGAGTCACCGGTGCCGGCATGAAGAAGGTTGTGACCACCACTGGCGATCATCGTATCATCGCCGGCGCCGCCTAGCATCGTATCGCTGCCGGCGCCCGATGCCATCACAACGTTATTGCCGTCGCCCAGGTCGAATTCGTTGTGATTTCCGCTTGACAGAATCACGTCGTCGCCGCTGCCGCCGAGGATCTGGTCGTGATTGCCCGAGAGCAAGAAGACATCGTCGCCGCCGCCGCTCGTCGCTGTATCAAAATTGTGAGACAACCAAAATACATCATCACCGGCAGAGCCGGTATAAACTTGATGATTCGCAGTATCCACAATGAAACTTCCACCGGGTATAGTTGACATTTGGCATCCTTTCTTTCCACCCGCCTGTTGTTTGATCACCGGCTGATCTCGCGAAACAAAGCAGGTCGGTGAACCCGAGCCGGAAGTTAAGTACGTAAAGTTAAGGAAAAGTTAAAATGGGCCCATGAATTCGCGATTAGGTCTTCTTTTCTTCGCCAAATCAGAGGTGAATACTTCGTAATATTTCATTGAGGCTTTGGTAATCGATTTTAATGCAGACCTGCGGCAGTTTTGATTCTTGAATACTATGCGGTTCACCTCACGCTGTGTGAAATAGATGAAATATCAGATCAAAGCGTTATGGTGAGATGATCCGCAGATTGCGACGCATGAGTTGTCTATCCATACTTATAGTACAATATTTTATATTGAGTCTTGTCACAAATAGCAGCGCGCTATCACCGACGGTCTCGAAATTGCGATCCTGGCTCGCTGGATCAAGCAGCGAGGGGTACGCAATGGGCGGGGGATCCCCGCAGGTCCAGCCCCCGCCGCCAAAAGCCGATACCAACCGGGCGGGGCCCGTCCATGTCAGAAGGTCGGGGCTGGTCGCATAATAGACGCCGCCGCCCCGGCCGGTGTCCTGCATCGTCGCGATGAACAAACCGCTTGGCTGATGACGCACAAGGCTGGTCACCGGCCAGCGCAAAACGGCGGGATCGACGGGGGCGCATACATGCGCCTCGGGCGAGACGGTCTGCCGGTAAGGATTAAGAAATGCGACGTCGAAACCGCTACCGGCCCAGGCGCGCCAGGTCTCGGGGGACTGGATCGCGGTGGTACGCAGCAAGCAGTTACCTTCCCGTTGCGCCTGCGTGCGGGTCGCGAAAGCGAACATATAATGGGTGTCGGCCAAAGTGACGATGTTGCTGGGGTTGAAGTAGCCGTGGTGGCCGAGCCCGACCTGATCGTAGCGATAGGGAAGTTCGGCGACCAAAGCCGGGCTCGGCATGCGATGGAATGTCATGCCTTCGTCGTGAGACACCGCGGCGGTCAGGGCGTTGAACCAGCAGTCCATATAGCGCCCCGTCGGGCACAGCGCCGGCCGGCGGTGGCCCTGGAACTCATTATGGATGACGGCATAGACGGTGACCCCGTCCGGTGTCCAAAGGCTGGCGACCCAAGCTCGATCGTCATAGGCGGCGGGATCGTCGTTTTCGGCCCCCCGCATGACAATCTGGCAGCGGTGCCTGACATGCAGAAGATCCGGCCCGTGCTCGACCCGGTTGCGGAAATGGGTCGCGAACAGCAGCGTGTCACCCGACGCGGTGCGGATAGCGCGCGCCGGCGCGTCAGGTATGTCATCCGCGTCGCAGCCTGGACGCGCATCGGCGATGGCGGGAACCGGAGGGCCGGTCAGTTCGAGTCTGAGAGCCGGTTCGGCCGGCGCCGTCGCGGTGGCAAGCAAGAGCAGGAGGACGGGCAGCCAGCGGTTCATCCGGCGAGGTCGCGCACGATCCGCGATTGCCGCGCCAGACACAGGCGCAGATCGAACCGCTGGACCGCGCAGTCGCGTGCCCGCTGCCGCACCGCTTTCAGCGAGGCGCGATGAGCCAGCAGATCCGCCGCGCTGGACGCCAGCGCCGCCGGATCGCGAGCGTCCACCAGGAAGCCATTGAACCGATGCTCCAGGACCTCGCGTACCGGTGCGACGTCCGAGGCCAGCAGTAGGCATCCCGCCGCCATCGCCTCAACGCAGGACCAGGACAGGACGAATGGGACGGTGAGGTAGAGATGCAGCGTCGATACCTGCAGCAACGCGAGGTAATCCATTCGGGCCAGCAGGCCGGTGAAATGGACGCGGGCCGGATCAACCGAAATCTCCCGCATCATGACCTCGCGCCAGTTGGCGCCGTTGGACGGGGGCCGCCCGTAGCTGACGCCCAATCCCCCGCAGATCACCACCTGGGCGCGCGGACGCCGACGCAACAGATCAGGCAGTGCATGCATTAGCGCGGTGAAGCCACGAACCGGTTCCAGATTCCTGGCAACGAAGCTGACCACCTCGTCGTCCGGCGTCAGCACTCGGCCGTCCGCCAGATGCAATCGAGCATTCGGGTTGGGGCAGACGGAAGTTGTGTCGACGCCGTCGTGGACGACCGAGATGCGGGAGTGGAAAAGGGTTGGGTGCTGTGCCCGCTGCCACTCGGTCGGGGCGATGCCACGATCCATCGCGTTCAGCGCCATCAGCAGATCGGCGTTCCAGACCCGCAGCCGGCAGCGTCCATCCAGGTCCAGCATGGTTTCGGGGATGAAGTCGCTGTCCTGACCGTCGGCGCGATAGAACATCTCGCAATAGGACAGGATCGCCGAGCGCGACAGAACGTCGCGCACGAACATGGTTTCACCCCAACCGGCATGGGCGACGATGACATCTGGTTCAAACCCTTCGCTAACCAGGTCCTGGCACACCCGCGCCGCCGCCTGGCCGCGGCGGACCGAGGCTTCCGTGCGGTGCAAGTAATGGTGCGTCGCTGGGTTCGGTGGTTGGGGGGGCGGGTAGCTGACCCATCGCACGCCAGAGGATGTCCGATCGCCGCCACGCTCGCCGAGGAATACAACGCGATTGGCAGGGTCCTTGGCGAGATGCGGCGCTAAATGGACGAACTGGCCGGGCGCGTTGCGGTGAATGAACAGAACGCGCACTACAGGGCGCGGTCAAATCAGGGCCGGCTTGAAGCAGGCCGCGGCCGCTGCAGTCACGCCCGGCACGCGGCAAGACCTCGGTGCTGGCGGGCTGACAGTGCGGCCAACACGAGCAGCGAAGTGGAAAACACGGCGGGCGCTACCGGTTCCGACACGGACGCGACGACGAGGCGAACGGGCTCGTCTGACCCGGTGCTGGCGAAGATGGTGGTGGTTCCACCCGGTGTGTGTTCGACGACGGTGTCGTCAGCGGTGGCCACGTAGAGATCGCCGATATCGTCGAAGGCCAGGCCGGCGGGTGCGTTCAGTCCGGAGGCGAATAATGACATTGTTCCCTCCGGCGTGATCTTATCGATCGTGCCATTGAGGTTGGCGACGTAAAGATTGCCGGCACTGTCAAATGCAAGGCCGTTGGGCCCGAATAAGCCGGAACTCACGAAGGTTGACCCTGTCCCGTTCTGGGCGAATTTCTCAATCGTGTTATTGTGGCGTTGCCCGCATACACGTTGCCCGCTCCGTCGAAGGCGAGTCCGAGTGGATGGCCCAGGCCAGTGCTCGCGAACAACGCGCCCGCGCCGGATGGGGAAAATTTGACAATGGTGTTGGCGGTGGCGTTCGACGCGCACAGGTTGCCTGCGGAGTCGAAGACGAGACCGAATGGCCCGCGCAGCGAAGAACTGGCAAAGACGGATGCGGTTCCGTTTGGGCCGATTTCCCCTATTGTATTTGTATTGTAATCTGCAGCGAACAGGTTACCTTTCTTGTCGAGCGCGATGCCCGCGGGCCCGTTCAACCCGATGGTGTCGTAGAGCGATCCGGTGCCGTTGGACGTGAAGGCGTCAACGCTAGGACTGGCTGTCGACACATAGAGAAAAGCCGGATCGGCACTCGCCCCGAAGGATCCCAGAACCAGCAGCGTTGCTGCGGTTACGGCACTTAGGACTGCGTGTCGCATGACCAAAATCGCTCCGTTTCTCGATTTTTCCAAAGGCCATCATTTCCTCCCCAACCAGCCGAGGTAGAGGATAACTTCGACCGACCCCCAGGTGGTATTATCGCGATTCGCACAATCATAGGTGTATGTCAAATTGCACTCGCGTCCCATTTATCCAGGTCGACCGGAACGGTGGGACGCTTGACGGGCAATGCCGCGGCGCTGAATGCCCGCTGCATTGCCACCGGCGGCACCCGGTGGCACAGTTCCACGTGCACCGTCAAGTTGTCCGAGCTTGGCTGACGGGATCATTGCGCTCCGCATCCTGGAAGCGGCCTGACCAACGGCAGTGCCGCTTCACTCCATCCAACACAAATGGCGCGATCACTGACAAAACCGGCTGACGTCGCCTGTATTGATCTGGTCGAGAGGGCTGTAACGCGTATTGGCGTAGTCGCGCACTTGGATGTGCCATTCGCCAGACGGATCGTTTGGGGCCAAATTGGCATCGGCGCCGTGATCGAGCCGGATCCACTCTGTGTGGTTGGCTCGGGCGCTGTGGCCGGGTCGGTTTCGCGCTGCGCGATGGCGGGCGCGGCGCCTGAGAGCACCAGCCACAGCCCGAGGGCGATCGCTTGCTTGGCCATGTTTCCCACCCCAAAGATTTCTTGCTGGTGGAAACCATAGTCCTCCTCGGCTAAGTGCCGAAGAAATCTGCCAGCCAAGGCCGGGCTATCGCTAGAATGTTGGAGACGGGCCACCATGCGAGCGTTAGCATTCGGGAACCGTATCCAATGAGGTTGGACCGTGCAGCAAGGCGATGTGTCGAGCGGTAACGCCAATGCGACTGCCAGCATGCCGCGCCAACGCGGACGTCTCCCGGAAACCCAAGCTTCCGAGGGCGGGTGCGCGGATCCCGCCCCCCCACTCCCATAGCCCGCCGACCCGAGGGGTCGGCCAAGGTGTCAGCGCATCTCGGTCCAGCTCTCGGAGAACGCCAGCGCGCAGGTGCTGAACGGCTT
>DASYBP010000600.1:0-8069 GCA_036500715.1 Rhodopila sp. | reverse complement strand
AGGGTGCAGCAGATTTCGTCGGTGGCGATGCAGTTGATCGAGCCGTCCAGCGTGCCCTGCCACAGCGCGTCGTGGTCCTCCGGACCCTTCAGCGAAGGGTAGGTGTGGTAGATCTGGCCGTTCGGCCGTTTGTAGTCCTCCTTGCTGTAAAGCATGTACTGATGCAGCGATTCACCGTAGATCGGGCTCCCGCGGCGGCGGGCTTCGCGGATCGCCGAGACGCCGGTGGCAGCGGACACGTGCATCATGTAAAGCGCAGTACCGGGCACTTTCTCCGCCAGCCGGATCACACGGCGGAATGATACGTCTTCGGACAGGGTGTTGTGCACCTCGGCCATGTTCTCGAAGCCGGTGCGGCCCTCGCGCATCAGCTTGCTATACATGTGCATGACGATGTCGTTGTCCTCGGAGTGGATGACGCCGAGGCCTTGGTTGGCGGCCAGAACCTGGAAGATTTCCCAGATGTCGCCGAAATCGACCATCCGCCCCTTGCGGCTGGGGGTGATGTCGGTGGTGAAGATCTTGACGGTGGTGAATCCGGCCTGGATGGCTTCGCCGACCTGTCCCGGCAGATCGACCGGCAAGGCGCCTTCGACCATCAGGTGCTGCGCGTAGTCGCAGGCGCAATGACCTTTCCAGTCCTCTTCCCGCTTCTCGATCGCGTCGCGAACGTCCCTGCCCTGTGAGGTTCGGGTGAAGTCGATCATGGTGGTGGTGCCGCCGAACACCGCCGCCTTGCTGACAATGTCGGGCGGCGCCGTTTCGGTCGCGGTGCCATCTGGTGCAGGGAGGTGCCATTTGCAGTGGACGTGGGGATCGATGCCACCGGGCATGACGATCTTGCCGGTGGCGTCGATGATCCGGGTGCCCTGCGGGACGGCCACGCTGCCGGGAGCGGCGACGGCGGCAATGATCCCGTCCGCGACCAGGATGTCGTGCGCGCCAACCCCCTGCGGCGTGACCACCGTGTCGCCGCGGATCACCAGATCGATCATTTCGTGTCCTCCCCTCTGGTCCAAGCGATGCATGGTCGCCTGCCAGCGGCGTATGGGCAAGGCCGGCCGGTCGCGGCTAGTGTGACGCTCGGCAGACGTGCCTACGCGCCACGGGGAAAATAACGGTCATGACGGAACTGGGGTTGTTCGAGGCGATCTATTCGGCGCGGGCCTTGCGGCGGCTTAAGTCCACCCCGGTCCCGGAAGATTTGATCACCCGGGTTCTGGACGCCGCCATCCGGGCCCCCAATGGCGGCAACGCACAAAATTGGATCTTCATTGTGGTCCGCGAGGAAGAACAGCGGCGGCGATTGGGAACGGTATTTCGGAAAGCTTCGGACGAAGTGGCGCAGATCTACGCGGCGCGCGGGCGTCCCGCGGATCAGACCGAAGAACAGTATCGTCGCATGATGGCAGCGGGGGAGTATCTGTGGGATCACCTGGGCGACGCGCCGGTCATCCTGGTTCCCTGCCTGAAACGGCGCGCCATGCCGCCGCGCGAGGCATTGCCCGACCCCGTCGCGGCGCGGTACGCGGCGCACCTTGCGTATCAGGAGCAAATCCGCGGCTCCAGCATCTATCCGGCGGTTCAGAACATCGTTCTTGCCTGCCGCGGACTTGGGCTGGGGACGGTGATCACCACCAACCACATCCTTTACGAAGATGAGGTTCGGGCCATCCTGGGCCTGCCGGATGACGTGTTCACCTTCGCGCTGATGCCGATCGGCTATCCGCGGGGAAAGTACGGACCGCTCCAGCGACGCCCGGTTTCGGACGTGACCTTCGCCGATCGCTGGGGCTCGAAGTGGCCATGCTGACGATGCCGGTGCCGGACCGAGGAACCGGCCAAGCCGGATGAGATCGCGCGATCCGCTACCAGCGGCGGCAGGCGCGCACCGCACAGCGGGAGAAAAAGCAAAAACACGCCGAGACCGCCTCGGCCAAACTATGCAAGTCGCAGGCGTATTGAGAAAATGCTGACCTGAACAGGGGGACACCGCAAGGCTCCCCTGTTGGCGTCGGTGCGACCTTACCGGGCGCGCGGCTGTTAGCTGCTAAACACCGGATGATTGTTGCCGCCGACCTTCAGCAGCATGCCGTCGGTGTTGCCAGGGCTGTCGAGATAAAACCCGGTAATCTGGCCCTTGTCGTTGGTACCGTTGGCGACCGTCATGCTGCCTGAGCCGGTAACGGCGTTAGGATCATCGATCGTGATGTACATGTTTTTCACCTCGTTGAACAAAAACCCGTGCATCGCGCCCAGGTTATCGGTGTAGACGCCGACCACGTCGTCAAAATCGTTGACCCCGAGCGCCTGCACCGAGGTTGCGCCGCTGGGTCCGGCGAGAAACTGGATATTGCCGTTGTGGGCCTGGATGAAGCTGGTGTCGCCGGCGCTATTCGAAACAAAACCGCCGATGTCACCCTTATTGTTGATCGCGGTCAGGGTGGTGTTGGTGAAGTTGGTGATATTGTCCTCGGTGAACGTCTTCGACTTAATATCGTACTTGAAACCGTGCGTGTTGCCGTTGGCGTCGGTCCAAAAGCCGACCGCTAAGTCCTTGCTATTCACCCCGAGGAGTTGTTGCACGGTCAGCCCATTGTCGACGCCCTTGCCCAATGGGTCGACCACATCGGTAAAGGTGCCGTTTTGGTCAACGAAGCCAAAATTGTTTTTGACCATGTTGGCGTTGTTCATGTCGGACCAGAAGCCGACGGTGGTGTCCTCATCATTGATGCCGGTCACCTGGGTCTGCACCGAGTTCGAAAAATTTTCGTTGGTATAATGAAGCTGGTTATACGGCTGGGTCAGGGTGTAGCCTTTGTTCGGGTGACCCTGCGCGCCACTGCCGAAATAGCCGGCTATGGTGCCCTCGTTGTTGATGCCAAGAAGCTGATTGAAGGTCGGGTCGTTGGTGTTGTTCAGTGTCGGAAATTGAGGCTTATGTTATTCGGATCGGCCATGTGTCATCCTCCTGTAACCGGACACCGGACTTGGTCCGATACAGGAAACGAAACAATATTATGTTTGGCGTTGAGCGCACAGTGACGCCGAACCTTCAGTATCGTCGCCGCGGTAATTAGGCAACCATGGGTTTGTTCGCCGAGGTTGGCGTCACCACACGATCTGTCCAAAATCGTACGCTAAGCCGATTTGGCGACCGTGAATGGATCTTTCACAAAGAGAAGGTTTGTGCAACTCCGCAAATCGGCAAGTCGTGGGATTTTCTCTTTCAAAACCCTCTTTCAGCGGCGAGTTCAAAGGCAAGTGGTATCTGAAACTTTCTGAGAACTAGTCCTCCAAGCGCAACGTTGCTTCGACGCTCTGCATCAGCCGCTCCCGCCTGGCAGGGTTGGTCGCTCGGTCGGCGAGGGCGAAGGCGCGGAGAATGGGCAGATATCGCTCCATCGCCGCCGTCAGCGTCACTACGGAGATGCCGGCCAGCCGCGCATACTCGGACTGCACTGTCGCATTGAGCGCGCGTGGCCGCTCTGGATCGATGCCTTCCGGGGAGTAGATGAGCTCGGAAAGGTGGAGGTGGCAGCGCCCAAGGTCGAGGGCTGCGTCTGCGCGAACCATACCGAGCCAGTCGATGATTCTCGGACCATCCGCCGTCATGATCACGTTGCCGGGGTGAAGGTCGTTATAGCACAGCCTGTCTGCGGGCGGCAGGCGCTTGATCAGGGTGAGGATGCCAGTGGCGATGTGCTTCGGCAGGAGGCCGGAGTGGCGATACCCGTACTCGAATTTGTCGCGCAGGGAGATGACGACCGGCGGCGGGGGCGTCTTGTGAACGGAGATGTAGAGGGTTGCGAGGATCGACCCCACCTGCTCGGACGTTATGGCGCCGGTCCGCAAGAGGTGCAGCAGGGTCGATCCGTCGAGGCGCGTCAGCACGATGCCGAAGCGTCCCTCCACGACCACCTCGTCGAACACCTCCGGCGCTGAGGCGCCGGCGGCAAAGGCGGCGCGGGTCATTCGCGCCTCGTGCCGCGCGAACCGCCGCGAGATGCCGGCCTTGAACAGCTTCACCACCTGACCGGGCGCCCATGCGTGGACGTCCGCCATGACGCCTTCGCCGATCTTCTCCCCCAGGGATCCCCGCATCGCTCGTCCTCCAGGTGCGCCTCGCCTCTCAGCCTACGATTTTGGACAGATCGTGTGGTGACCCCAGGTTGACTGTTTTCCAGATCGTCGGGCAGGCGTTCTCGATCGTCTGCGTCAGCCGATCGGCCTTGCCGTTGGCCGGGATTGCTTTCAGCCAGTCGATTCGCACTACCAGCAGTGCCTCGACCACCGGCCCGTTGATGCTGATCGACTGTATCAAATTGTCGTCGCGGCCGGCTTTGTCGCGGATCGCTTGACCCGTTTGATCAGCTTCCAGGCACACATCGGCTTTGTTGCCGGCGCCCTTGAGCTTGATGATATCGCGATCGTTCGTCGACATCGAGCAGGGGCATCGACGAGCAGGGGCATCGACGGCGGGCGATCGCGGGTCCCCGGTGCGTTCAACCCATCGACCCAGAGCGTGCGGGTATCGTGGCTGTTCTTGACCTTGACAGCGATGCCTTGCCAACCGGGTCGGGCAGCCGGCGACCTTTGCCTGGAGGCTGTCATCGGCCTGTCGCAAAATCCGCACGTCTCGGCCGCGCCGGTGCCGTTCGGAGCGACGATCAGATTGCCCGTGAGCCGAGGCCGTTGACCCGTGTCTGGACGCGGGACGCAACGACCTTCCCAACGGAACGAGTATCGCCAAGGTGGAGGTCGATCCGGAAACCGGCGCGGTCAGCCTGGAACGGCTTACCGCGGTGGACGATTACGGCGTCATAGTCAACCCGATGGTGGCGGCCGGGCAAACGCGTGGAGCGATCGCCCAGGGTGCAGGGCGGGCGCTGCCGGAACATGTATGACGTGCAGTCGGGGCAGCCGATCGGCGGCAGCTTCATGCAGAGCGTGTGGAAACTCGGGGCAGTAACGTTTCTGGAGAATCTACTTTCTCCTGCGCACCCAAGTTGTGGCCATTGGCCGGCGTCGATCTCGATAATGGCCCGGCAGAGCAAGTCCATTCTCTCCGGAAAATTTGGAAGCGGGTTTCCACACAGTCTCGCATGGATTATGCCATGCCGCGGGCGGCCGATCTGCCCGGTTTCGAGGCGTCATTCCGAGGCACACGCTGCGCCACCAACCCAGTCGGCGTGAAAGGCCGCGGCGAGGCCGGCGCGATCGCGCTGTTCCCGGCGATCGCCAACCCCATCGCCGACGCGGTGGGGATCACCGCTCTGGATGGCCCCACGTCGGCGTTGCGAATTTGGCAGGCGATGCGCCAGATCGACCGCTGATTCTCAGCGGAAACTGTCGGTACCGGGCCAACGTGAGGCTGCGACATCTGTCACGACGACCGGCCGTTGCGGTGTTAAGGCCATGATCGCATCGACGACGGTGTCATGCCGCCGCGGCCGCCCGATCAGTGGCTGCACGTAGACCGAGGTGGCGTCACGCCACATAATGAACCGGCATGGCCGCCCACTGGGGGTGTGGAAAGCAATGATTTCCTCGTATTCCTCGGTCTCGGTCCCATGGTCCAGCCGGACGACCATCTCCAGGCCGCGGGCCGCGGACCAAGCCCCAACCAGGAGCAGGTCAGCAATGCTGAACGACAAGCCGCGCAACCCGGTGGAAAACATTTGTAAGTTACCCATTATTCCCTCGTTGTGGTTCGGGTTTGCCGAGCGCCGCTTAGATGGGCGGGCCGGTGGAGCAAGCAACCGAACCTTAAGGGGTAGACAGTGATCGCACTGTGACGCAGGCCACACCTCGTACAGTTTCCGGGGTCGCCAACCTGCCGGTGACGAGGTGTCTGGTCACGATGGCGTGTTTGGCCGGACGCCATCGGCGGGTATGATTGGCGAAACGGCGAGGACGGTCATGCAGCGCGTCGCGGCCACGGGTGCGAAGAGGGGCAAATCCTCGGTCTGGCCCCCAGTCCGGCCCCCAGTCTGGCAGTTGCTGATCGTCGGCCTGGGGACGCTGGTGGTGCCGCTCGACTCGGCGGTGAACATCGATTTCCCGTCAATCGTGACCCACTTTGAGCTGCCGATCCCGATGATCCAGTGGGTCGTGATTGCCTATGTGCTGACGCAGACGGCGCTGATGCTGACCTTCGGGCGGGTCGGCGACATGTTCGGCTACCGGCGGATCTTTCTGTTCGGCACCGCGATCAGCAGCATCGCCTTCGTGGCCTGCGCGTTGGCCCCTTCGTATGGGGCGCTGCTGGCCGGGCGGGTGGCACAGGGCGTCGGCGCCGGGCTAATCCTGTCGTGCGGCCCGGCGCTGGCGACCAGCCTGTTTCCGGAGACGATGCGGACCCAGGTTCTCGCCCGTTACATGATGATGTTCGGGATCGGCGGCGCGCTGGGGCCGTCGGTGTTCGGACTGCTGGTGGAGCGGTTCGGTTGGAGCGCCGTGTTCAGCTTTCGCGCGCCGCTCGCCGCGGTGGCGTTTGCTCTGGCCTGGAAGTTGCCCCGTCCCGTCCGCGGCGAGCGCGAAACCTTCGACGCGGCCGGAGGCTCGTTGCTCGCCGTGGCGCTGAGCTTTCTGCTGCTGGCGCTGAACCGCCTGCGATCGCCGGGTCCGGAGACAGTGGTGCTGGCGGCGCTGGCCGTGGGGGGTTTCGCGCTGTTCTATCGGCAGGAACGGCGGACAGCCAAGCCCATCATCGATTTCAGTCCGTTCCGCGACGCGGATTTTGCGGCGATCAATATCAGCAACGTGCTGATCAACCTGTCGGCGTTCGCGATCATGCTGCTGGCGCCGTTCTACCTAAGTCGCATGCCCGGGCTGTCGCTGCCCGTGGCCGGACTGGTGCTGGCGGCCTCACCCTTCGGGGTTATCGTTGCGGCGCCGATGGCGGGGCGGCTGGCCCAGCGGCATACGCCGCGGTTGATCGCGCTGCTCGGTTCGGCGCTGAGCAGTGTTGGGCTGTTTGGGATCTCCTTGTCCGATGCGAGGCCCGATATCGCAATCCTGGCAGTGTCGATGATGGTCCAGGGCGTTGGGGTCGGGCTGTTTCAGGTCGCCTATCTTGACATCGTCACCGCTGTAATCCCCGCCGCGAACCGCGGTGTCGCCGGGGCGCTGGGGATGGCGACTAGGACCATCGGCATGGTCACCGGTGCGACGGTGTTGATGCTGGTTTTCCAGTGGCTGCGGACGCCGACGCCGGATGGGTTCATGGCGGCGTTCCGGGGTGCTTTCCTGTTTGCCGCGGCGATTCCGGCTGCCCTGGTGCTGTTCGATCTGCGGCGAGGGGTCGGGCGTTCGCAGGGACCGGACTGAGGAGAGGACCGGACGCTCGTCGTGCCGGAGGCTGGCTGTATATGGCGACCTGACCCGCGCACCGGCGCGGATCGGGTCTCGTTTACAGGCTAAACCTTGACCGGTATAATCGTTCCGGAAATGGTCGTATCGTTGACGCTGCCCGCCGTGAGGATCAGGGTATCACCGGCCAAAATATTGCCGGAGATGTTCATCGTCCCCGCACTCATCGAGAGCACGTCGCCTGGGCGCGATTTCCTTCGGCGCAGTCAACTCCGAAAGCCTTCCACGCTGTCGGCCGCGGTGCGCTTCCGGCAGGTTCTGCGCCCGCTTATCCCGAGCGGCAAAGATGAAGAGGCGTTCATGCTGGCGGCGACAGCGCTGCTCGACGCCACCTACCCCGACGACGACGCGGAGGCGTGAAAGATTAGGGGGCCCTCTCGGGACCCCCCTCACATCGTTGCTCCCGCCGCCTAGCTAGCCGCAACCTGACCGTTGGCGTTAATCGTCCACTTGTTATCGTCGGCGTCCGTGATGGCCGGGCCGACCGTGGTAACGAAGTCATCGTTTGGCGATGTGACGCCGACCAATGGACTCGTTGTTGTCCCATAGGTCGGTGGCCATTGATCGGTCGGCAGGGTTTTCGCCCACCAGAGATCGGACGTATTCATTTGCCAGACTTGGCCATTTTCATAGGCCAGCGTTTTCACATTTCCAGTCGTTTAATCCGAGTTTCCCTCGATCCGCTACTTCAACCC
>DASYBP010000599.1:0-5217 GCA_036500715.1 Rhodopila sp. | reverse complement strand
TGCCACTCGGCCGCGGCAACGAAAGCCCGCTCGAGGTCAGGATCGCCTGATCCCAGCAGGGCAAGCTGCATACCCTCGGCGACCATCGCATCGAGCTGGTCGAGCAGGATGTCCAGTCCCTTCTGTGAGGTCAGGCGGCTGACCACGCCGATCAACAGCGCGTCCGGGTGCTGCTCCAGGCCCATGCGCTGCTGCAGCGCGGTCTTATTGACGGCGCGCTTGCCCAAGGAACCGCGGCTAAACTGAGCGGGGATCAAGATGTCCGTCGCGGGGTCCCAGGTCTTGTCGTCGATACCGTTCATGATCCCGCACAGCACCTGCGCCCGACGGCGCAACAGGCCATCAAGCCCCATGCCGTTCTCCGCCCCGGTGATTTCGCGCGCATAGGTCGGTGAGACCGTTGTGAGCCGATCGGCGAAGGAAAGGCCGCCTTTCAGGAAGCTGACGTCGCCGTGGTACTCGAGCCCGTCCAGCGCAAAAGCCGATGCAGGAAGGCCGAGGCGGGAGAACAGGCTGGCGCGGTAGCGTCCCTGGAAGGCCAGGTTGTGCACGGTCAGCACGGTGCCGGGCCGTCGGCCGACATGAAATCGCAGGTAGACCACGGCCATGGCCGCCTGCCAGTCATGCGCATGCACGATGTCGAAGGTCAGGCCCGGGGCGACGCCGACGCCCATCGCCGCCGCGGCCGCGCCGAGAGCGGCGAAGCGGATTCCGTTGTCGGGCCACTCCGCCCCGTCAGCCCCCAGGTAGGGATTGCCGGGGCGTGTATACAGATGCGGCGCGTCAACGACCAGCAGGTCGAGCGCCGCGGCGGTGCCACGCAGCACACGCGCCGGACCGCCGAACAGATCGGGGAATTCGTGGACCGCCACAGCGTCCGGCAGAACGCTGAGCACGGCCGGATAGCCAGGCACCATCGTGGTTGTCTCGGCCCCCGCGGCCCCCAGCACCGGCGGCAGCGCGCCTATCACATCGCCCAGACCGCCGGTCTTTACCAGCGGGTAAACCTCCGACCCAACGGACAGAACGCGGAGCAAGTCAGAGGTCCAGGCGATCGATCATCGGCTGAGTGACCAGGCAGATCCCACGTTCGGTACGGCGAAACCGGCGGGCGTCATCGACCGCGTCCTCCCCGACGACGAGGCCGGCCGGGATCCTCACGCGATTCTCCACGATCACATTCCGCAGTCGCGCGCCACGGCCGATATCGGCATCGGGCAGTATCACCGCCTGTTCGACACGGGCATAGGAGTGGACATGGACCCCGGTGAACAGCAGCGACTGGCGCAGGAAAGATCCCGAGACGATGCAGCCGCCCGACACCAGTGAGGAAATCGCCTCTCCGCGGCGGCCTACTTCCTCATGCACGAACTTGGCCGGTGGCGTGATCTCGGCGTAAGTCCAGATCGGCCAGTCGCGGTCGTAAAGATCGAGTGCCGGAATGATCTCGGTCAAATCAACGTTGGCTTCCCAGTAGGCATCCAACGTGCCCACATCGCGCCAATACGCCTCCCTCTCGGCCCCCGAGGTGACGCAGGAACTGGTGAAGCGGTGCGCAACAGCATTGCCGTGCTTCACCAGATACGGGATGATGTCCTTGCCGAAATCTCGCTGCGAGGACGGGTCGGCCGCGTCACGGCGCAGTTGCTCGATCAGGAAGCGCGTGGTGAACACATAGATGCCCATGCTGGCCAGGGCCATCGCCGGATTGTCCGGCATTGGCGGCGGATCGGCCGGCTTTTCGACGAACGCGATGATGCGGTCAGTGGTGTCAACGTGCATCACGCCGAACCCGACCGCCTCCATCCGTGGCACCTCGATGCATCCGACGGTCACGTCCGCGCCGCGTTCGGCGTGCTGGACGAGCATCCTTGCGTAGTCCATCTTGTAGACGTGGTCGCCCGCCAGGATAACGATGTATTCTGGCCTATACCCTTCGATGATATCGATATTCTGATACACCGCGTCGGCCGTCCCGGCATACCAGGTGTCGCCGTACCGCTGCGATGCCGGCAGAATGTCGAAGCCCTCGTTCCGCTCCGGCCGGAAGAAGTTCCAGCCGCGTTGCAGGTGCCGGATCAGGCTATGCGCCTTGTACTGCGTCGCGACCCCAATCCGCCGGATCCCCGAGTTCAGTGCGTTGGACAGGGCGAAGTCGATGATCCGGCTCTTGCCGCCGAAATAGACTGCTGGCTTGGCCCGGACATCGGTCAATTCCAGCAGTCGCGATCCGCGCCCGCCCGCCAGTACGTACGCCATAGCGTCGCGGACGATCGGGGCGTAGATTCCGGGGCGCTGCGCCATCAAGCCCTCTCCTGTCTGCGCGGTTCTTGTTATTTCCCGACGATAAGCGCGGAACCGGGAAACACCAACACGTCCAGATCTGTCAAGGCGGCGCGAGGTCGTTTCGTCGTAGCATTTAAGTCGCCGCTTGCGGCCCGCCTTGCTCGTCAGTGTGGGCCGCTATAGGTCGAAACGTTCCAGACCTGGTCGGCATACTCGCGGATCGAGCGGTCTGAGGAAAACCACGCGACATTCGCCGTATTGAGCACCGAGGACTGCCACCAGTCGTTCGGCCGGCGCCACCGATCGGCGATCTGCCGTTGCGCTGCATAATAGTCATCGAAGTCGGCGCAGACCAGGAAGTGGTCGTGATGGCGCAGAGAATTCACCAGTCCGCGGTAGCGGTCCCGGTCGTCCGGGGAAAACACACCCGCCTGAACGCTTGATAGCACTTCCGCCAGCGCCGGAGAGGCAGCGAGCAGATCGCTCGAATCAAGGCCGTCCTGACGGCGCGCCTGGACCTGTCCCGCCGTCAGGCCGAAGATGAACATGTTGTCCGCGCCGACGCGCTCGAGGATCTCGATATTTGCGCCATCGAGCGTGCCGACCGTCAACGCGCCGTTCAGGGCGAGCTTCATGTTGCCGGTGCCCGACGCTTCCATGCCCGCGGTCGAAATCTGCTCTGAGAGATCAGCCGCCGGAATGATGATTTCGGCCAGGCTGACAGAGTAGTTCGGCAGGAAAACGATCTTCAGGACGTTACGGACCGTGGGATCACTGTTGATCACCTTGGCAACATCGTGGATGAGCTTGATGATCAGCTTCGCCTGGTGATAGCTGGCGGCGGCCTTGCCGGCGAAAATCTTCACCCGCGGCGTCCAGTCATCCATCGGCCGGGCCCTGATCGCGTTGTACAGGGCAACCGCTTCCAGAATGTTGAGCAGTTGACGCTTGTATTCATGAATGCGTTTGATGTGCACGTCGAACAGTGCCGAAGGATCGACGCGGATCTCCAATTCCCGCCTGATCAGATCCGCTAACGCCAGCTTGTTGACGTAGCGGGCGGCGGCGAAGCGCTTCTGGAAGCCGCGGTCGCTCGCCAGTGGGACAACCCTGGCCAGCGCGTCGGCGTTGTCCAAGATTTCCGGCCCGACGGCGTCCACCAGCAGGCGCGTGAGGCGCGGGTTCGCCTCGTGCAGCCAGCGACGGAAGGCGATACCGTTTGTCACGTTAACGATACGGTTCGGGAACAGCGTATGCAGGTCACGGAACACGGTTTGCCGCATCAGGTCGGTGTGCAGGGCGGACACCCCATTGATCCGGTGCGAGCCCAGGAACGCCAGATGGCTCATGCGCACCCGTCGGCCCTGACTTTCATCGATCATCGAGACGCTGGACAGAAACGCGTCATCGGCCGGATGTTCACGGCGCACTTGGCCAAGGTGCAACGCGTTGATCAGATAGATGATCTGCATGTGGCGCGGCAGCAGCCGTTCCATCAGCGGAACCGGCCAGACCTCCAGCGCCTCGGGAAGCAGCGTGTGGTTGGTGTAGCTGAATGTTGCCCGGGTCATTTCCCAGGCGTCCTCCCAGGGTATCTGATGCACATCCAACAGAATGCGCATCAGTTCGGCGACGCCGATCGCCGGATGGGTGTCGTTGAGCTGGATCGAGGTCTTATCAGCCAGGTTGCCGATGTGTCCGAACGCCTTGATGTGCCGGCGTATCAGATCCTGCAGCGAGGCCGAGACGAAGAAGTATTCCTGGCGCAGGCGCAGCTCCTGGCCCGCCGGCGTGGCATCGGACGGATACAGCACTTTGGCGATCGACTCAGCCTTCACCTGTTCCGCCAGTGCGCCGGCGTGATCGCCGTGATTGAATGCATCGAGGCGCAGTGGGTCAGCGGACCGCGCCGACCACAACCGCAAGGTGTTCACGCGTCGGCCGCGCCAGCCGACCGAGGGGGTATCATAGGCCACGGCCTCGATCGTTTCCGCGGGATGCCAGACATGACGCACCGCGGCTTCCGAGATCGGCATCGCCTCGATAGAGCCGCCGAACCCGATCTGGTAATTCACTTCGGGGCGGTAGAATTCCCATGGGTTGCCCAGGGCCAGCCAGTCCTCGGGGAATTCCTGCTGCCAGCCATTTTTCATCACCTGACGGAACAGCCCGTGCTCATAACGGATGCCATAGCCGTGCGCCGGGATGTCCAGCGTTGCCATGCTCTCCATGAAACAAGCGGCCAGGCGCCCAAGGCCGCCATTACCCAGCGCGGCATCCGGCTCCAGCCCGCGCAGCGCGTCGAGGTCGACGTCGAGCCCGGCGAGGGCGATGCGCATCGTATTCAGGGTGGTGAGATTGTTCAGGTTGTCGAACAGCAGGCGGCCGATCAGGAATTCCAGCGACATGTAGTAGACGCGCTTGGAGCCTTTTTGATAGGCGGTGTCGATGCCCGCGAGCCACCGGTCGACGACCCGGTCGCGCACGGCGTACGCGGTCGCCATCAGCCAGTCGCGTTCGGTCGCGATCGCCCGTCGCTTGCCCACCACGTAGGTGAGTTTTTCCAGGATCGCTGCCTGCAGAGCGGCGACGTCTTCCTCGTTCCGCGCGGCATCATGGGAGTCGGCATCGTCAGCGATGTTGGCGGACAGATCAGTTTCAAACGCCACTCGACTTCACCTTTTCGCGATTTCCGATCGTCGCCACGAAAGCATGTTTTCGCCACCGGCTTCAACCATCCATGGCACGTCACTTGGGTTACGCCACATCTGTGGCAATTTTAGGGGCACGCCACCGCGACGTGGCTCCAAGAAGGGCGGCCGCGCGTTTTGGCCGCACGCCGTTTTGCGCCTTAAGCTTGCGCCGTTGGATCACTCCTTCGAAGCGGTTCCCGGCGCGGGCGACGCGGCCGGGCTCATCGGCCGCGCCGAC